>CAIWCG010000296.1 GCA_903911135.1 uncultured Bacteroidota bacterium | reverse complement strand
GCGAAAAGGCTTTGCCTTTTAGCCGCAACCGCACCCCCACACCCTATAGAAACCCCAAATCAGCTAAAAACTGCCATTTCTAAGCTAGTCAGATCTGATTTTTCCCTATAAAATGATTTTGGGCGGTGTCGCCGAAGACTTGGGCGGATGCGGCGAATACTTCGGCGGATACGGCGAATACTTGGGCGGATGCGGCGAATACTTAGGCGGATGCGGCGAAGACTTAGGCGGATGCGGCGAAGACTTGGGCGGATGCGGCGAAGACTTGGGCAGTTACGGCGAAGACTTGGGCAGAACTGCCCATTTCAATATTTCAACACTTGGGAGAAGGTGTGAACGTAAAAATAGGCTGTGTCCATATTGGGCGAGGGAGTGGATTGGCGCCGAAGGCGGTTCTTTGCCGCCTTTTATTGGTCTATGTTGGTAGCGGCAAAAACGGAGCGTTAGCGACCCACGTAATACCCCGACCGCTTTCAGCAGCCTTCTCTCCCTTGGCTGCTGAAAGAGGGCGCCCCAAAAAGAAATTATAACAGTGTTGGGAATAATTTCTATTTTTGCCCAATGAAATGCTCGACAGATCATCAAAAATTCTTGACAAAATATTCCATAACCTGCACCAAAAATCATAAAAGATGAACGAACTCGACATAATGCTAGCCCTGCCCCTGCTTTTTGGCGCCTACAAGGGCTTTAAGAACGGGCTGGTTTATGAAATCCTTATCCTGATAGTGATGATTGGTGGGGTTTTCGGCGGTTATCGGCTGGTAAATTTCATCACAGAATACGTGCAGACCAACTACGGATACCATTCTCGCATGTTGCCGTTCTATTGCTTCATCGGGGTGCTGATAATCCTCATGGTGCTCATCTATTTCATCTCGAAGTCATCGAATACCCTGCTCGACTTTTTCGGTTTGGGCATCATCAACAAGATAGCCGGAGCCTTGCTGGGCATCATCAAGTGGGCGTTCTTCGCCAGCCTGCTATTTTACCTCCTTGCCCCTTTCGACGGCAACAATCTGCTCATCACGAAAGAGAAAAAGGACGAATCGATGCTGTATGAACCGGTAAAGGAATTCTCTTTGCTGATCATTCCATCGCTTACCCTGGCCACCAAAGAGATAAAAGGCAAGGTGGATAAACTGGGGAAGAAAAAGCAATAAAAGATCGGATTTTTTTGATTTCTATTTTTTTATATATCTTTGCACCCACAAATAATTGAGTATTTAAGATTGATGAGGGGATAAAAAGTCCCCTCTTTTGTTAAGGTAAAGTGATGCAAAAGAAAGACGAAGAACTGATAAGGATGACAGTGGAGGAACTGGTGAAAGGGGTGGATGGATTTATTGTAGAATTACGGATAACGGCAAAGAAGATTTTTATAATGATTGATAAAATGACGGGATTGAACATAGATGATTGTGCAACGGTATCACGCGGATTGCATGATGCTGAATTATTGTCTTCATTGCTTGAAGCTTATGAGGTGGAAGTTTCATCTCCCGGTGCCGACCAACCGTTTAAGGTCTATCAGCAATACCAAAAATACATGGGATGGCAAGTTTCGGTGAAAACGCTTGACGGCACCGAAAAAAAGGGACAACTGGATGAGGTAAAGGAGAAGGAAATAGTGCTGAAGGATAAGAGAATGGAGAAAGTGAACAAGAAAAAGCAGGAAGTGGAGGAGGTGATGAACATTTCCTTCGATGATATTAAAGAGACTAAATTGATATTAACAACAAAAAAATAATTTAAAATGGATCACAAAGAATTAGTTGAATCATTTGCCGAGTTTAAGGAATTCAAGAACATTGATAGGGCAACAATGATGAGTATCCTTGAGGATGTTTTTAAGGGTATGCTAAGGCGGAAATACATTAATGCCGACAACTTTGACATTATCATCAATATCGACAAGGGAGATTTGGAAGCTTGGCGAAACAGGACCATTGTGGAAGATGGTATGGTAGAAGACCCTACCACAGAAATAGCTTATTCGGAAGCAATAAAGATAGAGCCTGACTTTGAGGTGGGTGAAGAGGTTTCGGAAGGCATCAAGTTTCAGGATTTTGGTAGAAGAGCAGTTCTTTCTGCCCGCCAGAACCTGATGTCAAGAATTGTTGAGTTGGAAAAAGACACATTGTTCAAGAAATATAAGGATAGAGTTGGAGAGATCATCACAGGGGAAGTTTATCAGGTATACAAAAAAGAATCATTACTGCTTGATGATGAAGGCAATGAAATCATTTTGCCACGAACAGAATGCATTCCCTCTGATTATTTCAAGAAAGGCGATACGGTTCGAGCAATCATCCTAAGAGTTGAGATGATCAACGGTAATCCAAAAATCATTTTATCCAGAACCTCCCCTATCTTCCTTGAAAAACTGTTTGAATTAGAAGTTCCTGAAATATTCGATGGGCTTATTACGATTAAGAAGATCATTAGAGAACCAGGCGAAAGGGCAAAAGTAGTTGTAGAAAGCTATGATGACCGTATTGATCCTGTAGGAGCCTGTGTGGGAATGAAAGGGTCGAGGATTCATGGCATTGTGAGAGAATTGAAGAATGAAAATATCGATGTTATAAATTATACCAACAATGTTCCATTGTTCATCACCCGTGCCTTGAGTCCGGCAAAGGTAAGCAGTGTAAAATTGGATGAAGAGAAACGACATGCTTCAGTTTACTTGAAGCCTGATCAAGTATCTTTAGCTATTGGTAAGGGTGGGCATAACATAAAACTTGCGGGTAAATTGACCGGCTATGAAATCGACGTATATCGTGATGATGAAGAGGTTATTGACGATGTGGATCTGGAAGAATTTTCGGATGAGATCGAATCATGGATTATCGATGAATTGAAGAACATCGGTTGCGATACGGCAAAGAGTGTTTTGGAATTGAGTGTTGAAGATTTGGTCAAGAGAACAGATTTGGAAGAAGAAACGGTGAAAGAAGTTTTGCGGATTCTGAATTCTGAATTTGAAGAATAATAAATAAAGACAATAAGAAATTAAATCAAGGAAAACAATAATAAATGGCAGAGAACGAAAAGGGAATAAGATTGAGTAAAGCAGCTAAGGAACTTAGTGTTGCTGTATCTACTATTGTTGATTTTCTTAACAGTAAAGGGATTAAAATTGAAAATAATCCAAATGCAAAATTATCTGAAGAAGCACATACAATATTATTAAAGGAATATCAGGCAGATAAGACAGCAAAAGAAGAGGCTATACAGGTTACAAAAAGTAAACTTAGCAAGGAAACAAGTGTTGTTGTCAATGCCGAGGAATCACATAAGAATTCTCCTAAAGATGATAATGAGTCCGATGAAATCCTCATCAAAAATGCAGGTATCAGCAAAAAAGAATCGAAGAAAACTGCAGAAGTTCCGGTTACTCCTGCACCTCCTACAATAGAAGTTCCTGCAGAAAAAGAAATAGTTGAACCAGAAATAATCAAGCCAAAAAGAGAACCGGTAGGACTTAATATTATCGGTAAGATTGATTTAGAACCAAAGGGGAAAACTGGAAAAAAAGATAAAACTCAAAAAGAAAAAGAAAAAGAAGAAGAAGATTTAAAAGAAGCTGAAAAGGTAAAGAAGTCTGGCTCAACAGCAAAAAAGGCTGAAGAAATACCGGGTGAAGAAAAGGTTGTAGAGATTGTAGCTGAAAAACCTGTTGAAGGAAAACCAATAGAACCAGCTTCTGTTCCTCCAGTGGTTGTCGCTCCCCCAGAAAAAGATGAAATTTATAGGAGGGATATAAATAAAATTGCCGGTCCTAATATTATTGGCAAGATTGAACTTCCAACCATTCCAAAAAAAGGTAAATATCAACCGCCTGCTGGACCCATTAATAAAGATGACAAAAAGAAGAGAAAAAGAAAAACAACTATTGCAGGCTCCTCTTCAAGTACCACGCCGACTACTAATCCAAAGTTCCAGAGACCTGGCCAAGGGCCCGGTCAAGGTCAAAGTAGACCTTTTGATAAGAATAAAAGATTTGAAAGGAAGCCTGATGTTCCTAAGCCGGAACTAACCGATAAGGATATTCAGGATCAGATAAAACAAACGCTTGCCAAGTTAAGTGGGGTAGGAAAATCAAAAGGCGTAAAACATAAAAAGGCAAAACGTGATTCAGCTTCACAAATGGCCTCGGAAAGACATGCTGAACATGAATTGAATAAAAAAACCATTCAGGTTACCGAATTTGTATCAGCAAATGAGTTGGCGAAGATGATGAACGTTCAAGTTACTGATGTAATTTCCACGTGCATGAGTCTTGGAATTTTCGTTTCCATCAATCAGCGACTCGATGCTGAAACTTTGAGTGTTGTTGCTGATGAATTCGGTTATAAAGTCGAATTTATTACTGCCGATGCTCAAGATACAGTTGATGAAGGACATGATAATCCGGAAGATTTGGTGACACGTCCTGCAATCATTACCGTTATGGGTCACGTTGATCATGGAAAAACTTCCTTGCTCGACTATATCCGAAAAGCGAATGTCATTGCCGGAGAAGCTGGAGGAATAACTCAGCATATCGGTGCTTATGAAGTTACTTTGGAAAGTGGTAAACACATCACATTCTTGGATACTCCCGGTCACGAGGCATTTACTGCCATGCGTGCCAGAGGTGCCAAGGTAACTGATATCGCCATCATCGTTATTGCTGCTGACGACAGTGTGATGCCGCAAACCATTGAAGCGATAAACCATGCTTTGGCGGCGAATGTAAAAATAGTTTTTGCCATCAATAAAATTGACAAACCAGGTGCTAATCCTACCAAAATCAAGGAGCAACTGGCTAATATGAACTTGATGACTACCGATTGGGGTGGCAAATATGAGTTTGAAGAAATTTCTGCAAAAAAAGGAATCAATGTTGATTCCTTATTGGAAAAAGTATTGCTTGAGGCCGACATCCTCGATCTGAAGGCAAATCCGAATAAAAGGGCTGTAGGAACCGTAATAGAATCCTCTCTTGATAAAGGACGAGGTTATATCACCACAGTGTTGGTTCAATCGGGAACTCTGAATGTGGGCGACATAGTTCTTGCCGGCTGCTTCTCTGGTAAAGTGAAGGCGCTGTTCAACGAACGCGGTGTCAAGATAAAACAAGCAGGTCCATCACAGCCAGCTTTATTGTTGGGAATGAATGGTGCTCCTCAAGCCGGTGATAAATTCAATGGCATGGAGGATGAAAGAAGTGCACGTGAAATAGCCAACAAGCGTATGCAATTGCAGCGTGAGCAAGGCATACGAACACACAAGCACATCACTCTGGATGAAATCGGTAGACGACTGGCCATTGGTAATTTCAAGGAACTCAACATCATTGTCAAAGGAGACGTGGATGGTTCCATCGAGGCATTGGGAGATGCATTGTTGAAACTTTCAACTACCGAAATCCAAGTCAATGTCATCCATAAATCCGTTGGTCAAATCAGCGAATCAGACGTATTGCTGGCATCCGCTTCAGAGGCCATCATCATCGGCTTCCAGGTCCGCCCATCCATGAATGCGCGTAAATTGGCAGAACATGAGCAAATCGACATCCGATTATACTCCATCATTTACGATGCCATCAACGAAATAAAGGCCGCCATGGAAGGTATGTTGGCCCCTGAATATGAAGAAAAGATTGTTTGCAATATCGAAATCCGTGACGTGTTCAAGATTCCAAAAGTCGGCTCCGTGGCAGGATGCATGGTGTTGGATGGCAAGGTGACCAGAAATACCAGAATCCGTGTGGTAAGGGATGGAATCGTTGTGTTTACTGGCGAATTGGCTTCCCTCAAGCGTTTCAAGGACGATGTAAAAGAGGTAGCAGCAGGCTACGAATGCGGACTGAACATCAATAATTTCAATGACATAAAAGTCAGTGACATCATTGAAGGCTATGAGTCGGTAGCGGTAAAAAGAACCCTGGCCTAACAGTTGATTTTTCTTGTTGGGCAGTTTAATGATTGCCTAGTCCTTTTGCAAAATATAAGTGGTTAATTGTAATCCAGCACTGTTGGAGGAAATGACCTCATAACCCATTTTTTTCAGTTGGTTCAGGATGATGGCCAGGGTCTTGATATTTTCACCTTCATGAAAATAAGTTAGGCTTTTCAGGTCGATGGAGAATTTTGTGATGCCACCATCAGAAATGCTTAAAACCGGGTTTGTATGACCGACAACATCCAGGATTCGCATCACCAACACGTCGTCTTCAAATTTTGGGACTACGATTTCTTGGGCTTGCGCCATGAGTTTGCCACTTACTAAAAAGGTGAAGGCTACCAACAGGAGTTTTATTGTTTTCATTTTGCTTGTTATTATTGTTTTTTGAGATTCATTCAAGAGTAATATTAACCGTCCATTTGGTTCGTTAGTTTGGCAAAAGTAACAATTTCAGCATTTTACTACCAAATATCCTTGAATTTCAGGTTTTCCATTTTTTGAGTTTCTGATGAGTTTAATACGGGAAATGTTCCTTTTGGCGGTGTAAATAATCTCGGCGGAGAGACTCGTGGACTGAATGCCGTGTCTTCCGGACTGGATGACGTGGCATCTTGTCTGGATGACACGGCATCTTGTCTGGATGACGTGGCATCTTGTCTGGATGACACGGCATCTTGTCTGGATGACACGGCATCTTGTCTGGATGACACGGCATCTTGTCTGGATGACGTGGCATATAGTCTGGATGACACGGCATCTTGTCTGGATGACGTGGCATCTTGTCTGGATGACGCGGCATATAGTCTGGATGACACGGCATCTTGTCCCTTTTTGATGTCTGGGTTAAAATAGGTGGAGATTTTATGTTTTCCTAATTTGAAAAGGTTTGTGTTCGAAATGTGGCTGCGGCGAAAAGGCAAAGCCTTTTCGCCGCAGCTGGGTTACTTGATGAAAGTTGTTTCGAGCAAGCTGCCGTCGGTCATAGCCCCGATAGTAGCGGCAGCCCGCTGCTTTGTGTCGGCAATGGGGATGCAGCGGCTACAGCGGATAGCGGGACGCAGATGGGACG
>CAIWCG010000295.1 GCA_903911135.1 uncultured Bacteroidota bacterium | reverse complement strand
GCGAAAAGGCTTTGCCTTTTCGCCGCAGCCCACCGTAAACGAATAGTTTCATCCAGGTCCATTTTCTTAAAGGTACGGAAAATTTCAACCTAACAGGACGGCGAAAAAATGGCCGACTGTCAGATTTCTATGGATTAAACAAAATTCGAAGCCCTCCGTTTCAAATTATAAAGAAACGTAGGGCTTCGTTTTGGTAATAAATGGGGTATTTAATGCCAAAATAGAATGTTTTGCGGATGAATAGCTTACACTGCCGCACAGATAGCTTACATTGCCGGATGGATAGCTTACACCACCGGATGGATAGCTTACACTGTCGCATGGATAGCTTACATTGCTGGATAGATAGCTTTCATAACGGCGAACCAAACTTTCACTGCCGGATAGATAGCTTGTAGCGCGGTATGGAAAGCTTTCATCGCAGCACATCAATCCTTCATTGCCGCACACCAAGCTTTCAGTACGGCAATGTAAGCTTTCAGTCCGGGGAACATGTCTTGCATGAACTTTTTTAGCTTGAAAAAGGGGGTTTTCCCTCCTATTTGGTCTGATATGTGCCTGGATTTCATTTGGGATTGGAGGCTTTGATATTGTTTTTTGGATGCTTGATGAAAGCCATTTCGAGCAACCTGCCGTCAAAGCATAGCCCCGATAGTAGCGGCAGCCCGCTGCTTGGTGTCGGTAATGGGGATGCAGCGGATAGCGGGACGCAGATGGGACGAGAAGAGGGCGTAGGCTCCAAATAGAAATTATAAATTATAGATTATGAATTATAAATTAGGTGAGGAGGGGAGTAAATTCGGTTTGGATTTTATTCAAAAAAATGCTACCTCTCTTCCATTTCTCAAAAATTTCGTTACTTTGCATCTAATTTTAACTAATTAAATGGAGCGACCGATAAGGGTTTTAGTAGCAAAAGTAGGCTTGGATGGGCACGACAGAGGGGCAAAAGTGATAGCGTCATTTCTTCGTGATGCGGGCATGGAGGTGATTTATACCGGCTTGCGACAAACGCCTGAAATGGTAGTGAATGCGGCCTTGCAGGAAGATGTGGATGCCATCGGGGTGAGCATCCTTTCGGGTGCCCACATGACGGTGTTTCCGAAAATAATAAACCTCATGAAGGAAAAGGAAATGGACGATGTGCTGCTCACCGGCGGTGGCATCATCCCCGAGGAGGACCGCAAGGAATTGCTGGAAATGGGTGTGGGAGAACTGTTTCCTCCCGGTGCCGATATCAGCCAAATAGTGAATTATATCAAGGAACAGGTGAAGCAAAAACGTAATTTTTAGTATATGGACTTTAATAATATTCTTACCGATCTGCAGGATGGAATCCTGACCATTACCATCAACCGTCCCGATAAGTTGAATGCCTTGAACACTCCTACCATCAGCGAATTGAAGGTGGCCTTCAAGGAGGTTTACGACAATGATGCCATCCGTGGTGTCATCGTTACCGGTTCTGGAACAAAAGCCTTTGTGGCCGGTGCCGACATCAGCGAATTCACCTCCTTGAGCGTGGAGCAAGGTGCTGTCTTGAGTGCAAGCGGCCATATATTGTTTGATATGATTGAAGCTTGTCCGAAGCCTGTTGTAGCTGCCGTCAATGGATTTTCATTGGGCGGAGGAAACGAATTGGCGATGAGCTGCCATATTCGAGTTGCAAGTGATAATGCAAAATTCGGACAGCCGGAAGTGAAACTTGGATTGATACCCGGTTATGGTGCCACACAACGGTTGGTGCAATTGATAGGCAAAGGCAAGGCTTTGGAGTATTTGATGACTGCCGACATGATGACTGCCGAACAAGCCGAGAAGCTGGGAATGGTTAATTATGTTACCACCCCCGACCATTTGATGGTAAAAGCCCATGAGGTCCTGAACAAGATATTGGTTCAGTCGCCGATGGCAATAAGCGCCATCATCAGAAGCGTCAACGCCTATTTTACTGATGGCGTAAACGGATACAAGGTAGAGATAGAGGAGTTTGGCAAGTGTTTTGGCACCGAGGATTTCAAAGAGGGAACTTCGGCATTCATGGAAAAGAGAAAAGCAAGTTTTACAGGAAAATAATTTAATATGATTGAAATAGTAACCGACGAAAGGATGAACAAGCATTATAACATTTGGGTAAAGGGTATAGTACAAGGCGTCTTTTTCAGAAAGCATACCCGAAAGAAAGCCATGGAGTTGGGTTTGGCTGGTTTTGTCAGAAATCTTCCTGATGGTCGGGTATATATCGAAGCCGAAGGCAATGAAGGCAATGTCACTTTATTGATAGAATGGATGAAAACCAATCCTGGCACTTCTATGGTGGAGGAGGTGAAGCTGGTAGAACACGACAAGATGTCGAACCATGAGATTTTCGTCATCAAATAATCCCATTTGAATCCTCTTAAGAAATTAGCCAGCCAAACGGCCATTTATGGATTAAGCACCATAGTCGGGCGTTTGCTGAATTACTTCCTGGTTCCTATCTATACCCGCGTCTTTCTTCCTGGCGAATATGGCGTAGTCACTCAAATGTATGCCATCGTCACTTTCCTGAACGTAGCCTATACCTACGGCATGGAAACGGCCTTCTTCCGCTTCTCGCAACTCGAAAAGGATAATCCAAGAATTTACAGCACCAATCTCATTTCCATCATATCCAGCTCCGTCATTCTTGGGTTGCTGCTCATCATTTTCTCCAATCCCATTGCAGCCTGGATGGGCTACGAAGGTCATGGCATATACATCATCTGGTTTGCGCTCATCCTCGCTTTCGATGCCATCACAGCCATTCCGTTTGCCAAGCTTAGGCTCGAAAACAAAGCCAAGAAGTATGCCTCCATCAAGTTCCTGTGGATCATTTCAAACGTGTTCCTGAATTTGTTCTTCCTCGTGGCCTGCCCCACCATCATGAAGGGAAATATGGAATTCATCAAGCCCCTCATCAACGCCATCTATAATCCCGAAATGGGAGTAGGGTATGTATTCATCTCCAATCTCATCTCCAGCTTCATCACCCTGCTCATTCTTTTGCCCGAGATTACCGGAATCCGCTTCTCCTTCGATACCATACTCTGGAAAAAGATGCTCCAATACGCCCTTCCGCTCCTCATAGCAGGTTTTGCCGGAATGATAAACGAAGTCATGGACCGACTCATGATGCCTTACCTGGTGGCCGACAAATCCACCGCACTAACACAAATAGGCATCTATGGCGCCTGCTATAAGGTCTCCATACTCATGACTTTGTTCATCCAAACCTTCCGCCAGGCTGCCGAACCCTTCTTTTTCACCGAAGCCAATGCCGAAAACTCAAAAAAGATTTATGCCGATGTGATGACCTATTTCGTCATTGCCTGCTCCATCATCTTTCTTGGCGTGATGATGAACATGGAAATCGTCAAGCATTTCGTCGGGATAAAATACCGTTCCGGTCTTACCGTAGTGCCGATATTGCTACTCGCCAACCTTTGCCTCGGCATCTTTTTCAACCTCTCCATCTGGTACAAACTTTCGGGCCATACCAAATGGGGCGCCTACCTCGCCATCTTCGGAGCCATCATCACCCTCACATTGAACATCTGGTGGATACCCCTCATCGGATATATGGGTGCAGCATGGGCCACCTTGGTCTGCTATGCCCTCATGATGCTCGCCAGCTACGCCATCGGCCAAAGATATTACCCGGTAAGCTACAACCTCCCAAAAATCTTAGGCTACCTCGCCCTGTCCCTGGCACTTTATTTCCTGTCCGACTACCTCACCCCAATGCTGGCGCTGAACAAAATAGGCAGCCTCCTCTTCAACAACCTCTTTCTCTGCGCCTTCCTCCTGCTCGTCATCCTGAAGGAAATCCCCAACCTGAAATCCTTGAGAATAAGGAAATAAACCCACATCAACCCCTTCCTTTAATTTATAATCCATAATTCATCATTTATAATTTCTATAAGGAGCCTATGTCCTCCTCTCGTCCCATCTGCGTCCCGCTATCCGCTGTAGCCGCTGCATCCCCATTACCGATACAAAGCAGCGGGCTGCCGCTACTATCGGGGCTAGATTTGATGGCAGCTTGCCTCGAACAAGCCTTGAGAACAGGATTTTCATTTCTATTTGAGCGATTAAATGGAAAATCAAAGCCTTAAGCATCAAATAACACTAATATAGGCATTTCGAACCTTACGGAAACTTCGGATGACTCCCAGCCACACGGATGGAACCCTACGGAAACTTCGGATGACTCCCAGCCACCCGGATGGAACCCTACGGAAACTTCGGATGACTCCCAGCCACCCGGATGGAACCCTACGGAAACTTCGGATGCCTCCCAGCCACCCGGATGGAACCTTACGGAAACTTCGGATGCCTCCCAGCCACCCGGATGGAACCTTACGGAAGTTATAGATGCCTCCCAGCCACCCGGATGGAACCCTACGGAAACTTCGGACGATTACAAACACTCGATTTATATGCAAAAACCAGAAAGACACTCCGTATATATTAAGCATGCATCCTATCAAATTTCAATGATTACTGATGCCTCTATAATTGCATCCGTTTCGGTGCCATAATAAAAGCATTACAGCCCTGCTCATCATCATTACAAAGCCAATTCTGGGGATTTATTAGATTTGCATCATTAAAATAAATCCAATGCCAGTAATATCGATGTTTTATGGAATCATCATCAGGATGTTCTTTATGGATAATAAGGAGCACAAAACGCCTCATATCCATATCGAATATGGTGAATTTAAAGCGGTGGTAAGCATTCCCGATTGCATTAAACTTGCCGGTGAGTTCCCTAATGACAAGTTGAAATTGGTAATGGCATGGGTTGAAATCCACAAGGATGAATTGATGGCTGATTGGAAATTGGCAGTGTCAGGTCAACCTGTTTATAAAATTGATGCTTTAAAATAATTCATCATGAGAACAATAGAGTCACTTCTACCTATGGATGATTATCAATTGCAAGTAAGATTTGATAACGGCATTGAAAAAAAAGTTGATTTGAAACCGTATTTGGATTTACCTGTATTCTCCATTTTAAAAGATGTGAATATCTTTCAGAAAGTAACGAATCAAGTTTATTTTATCGAATGGCAAGGCCACGAAATTGACTTGAGTGCCGATACTTTGTGGCATGAAGGGAAATAAATCATTGCTTCTATAATTGCATCCGTTTCGGTGCCATCATAAAAGCATTAGAGTTCTACCTATCAATTACAAAAAAAATCTAATTTTGCCGCCTATTAATTAAAAACATGAAAGTAAGGATAGTAAACCACTCGAAGCATGACGTGCCAGCCTATGAAACCGAAGGCTCGGCAGGAATGGACTTGAGAGCCAACTTGGATGCCGAGGTGATATTGAAACCCTTGCAGCGGAACTTGATAGCTACGGGGCTGTTCATCGAATTGCCTCTCGGCTTCGAAGCGCAGATAAGGCCCAGGAGCGGTTTGGCTTTCAAACATGGATTGACGGTGTTGAACTCGCCCGGAACCATAGACGCAGACTATAGAGGAGAGGTGAAAGTGCTGCTGGTGAACTTGTCGAACGAAGATTATGTAATTAAAGACGGAGAAAGAATAGCCCAAATGGTCATCGCCAAACATGAACGGGCAGCATTTGAAGTGGTGTCGGAACTGAACACCACCGTTCGTGGCGCAGGAGGATTTGGACACACAGGAAAATAAATAAGAAGATGAAGATTATCGTACCCATGGCAGGTATGGGCAAACGGATGCGCCCACATACCTTAGTAACCCCGAAACCCTTATTGCCCATTGCCGGCAAACCTATCGTGCAGCGACTGGTAGAGGATATTGTGGCTGTCTGCCCCGAAAAGGTGGACGAGATAGCCTATATCATCGGCGATTTCGGCAAGGAAACCGAACAACAACTGATAGATATTGCAGAAACGCTTGGCGCCAAAGGAAGCATCTATTATCAGGAAGAAGCCCTGGGCACGGCACATGCCATCTATTGTGCCAAGGATTCCTTGCAAGGCAAAGTGGTGGTGGCTTTTGCCGATACCTTGTTTAGGGCTGAGTTTGATTTTGATGAAACATGCGATGGCATCGTGTGGGTGAACCAAGTGGAAGACCCCAAAGCTTTCGGCGTAGTGAAGCTGAACGACAAGAATCAGATCATAGCTTTTGTGGAGAAGCCCGATACTTTTGTTTCCGATTTGGCCATCATCGGCATCTATTATTTCAAGGATGGCGAGAACTTAAGCCAAGAGATAAAATACCTGTTGGACAATAACATCAAGGACAAAGGGGAATTTCAACTGACGGTAGCCTTGGAAAACATGATGCAGAAGGGCAAGGTTATCCTTCCCGGCAAAGTGAACGAGTGGATGGACTGCGGAAACAAGGATGCTACCGTAGATACCAACAAACGGATTCTTGAACTGACGAAAAACAAGGGCAGTTTGGTTTCTAAGGATGTCATAGTTGAGAATTCCATCATCATCGAGCCTTGTTTCATCGGCGAACATGTTCATTTGGTCAATTCGGTTGTTGGGCCACATGCCTCCATTGGCGATCATGGTCATATCAAGAATTCAGTAGTAAGCAATTCCATTGTTCAAACCCATTCGAAGATAACGAATTCCATCTTGCATAATGCCATGCTTGGCAATCATGTTCGGATAACGGGAGTTGCCAATGACTTGAGCCTAGGAGATTATTCCACGCAAGGCTAATGATTGCTTAGAAGTTTGGCTTGAGGAGATATTTCGAGTAGAAATCGTTGATATGCTTAACTGTTTCATCAGCAGTATCAACTAAAATAAAGAGGTCCATATCATTTTCTCCTACTTTCCCTTCGGCTATGAGGGTATTCTTGATCCACTCCATCATGCCAGTCCAGAATTTCTTGTTGACGAGAATGATGGGAAACTTGCCTATCTTGTTTGTTTGTATTAATGTAAGTGCCTCAAACAATTCATCCATGGTACCAAAGCCGCCAGGCAATACTACAAAGCCCTGAGCATATTTGATGAACATGAGTTTTCGGACAAAGAAATAATCAAACGAAAGAAGCTTGTCATTATCGATATAATTGTTTGCCGACTGTTCGAATGGAAGTTCTATGTTGAGTCCTACTGATTTTCCACCGGCTGTTTTCGCACCTTTGTTTGCTGCTTCCATAATGCCAGGGCCACCGCCAGTAATTATTCCATAGCCTTCGAGAGTAAGTTTATATGCAATCTCTTCGGCCAACTTATAGTAATGATGGTCGGGCTTGGTTCGGGCAGAGCCAAAGATGGAAACGCAAGGACCAATCTTTGCCATCTGATCGAAACCTCTGACAAACTCAGACATGATCTTGAAAATCTGCCAGGTGTCAGCGGTTTTTATTTCTTGCCAATCCTTGTCGGCAAAAGCTTTTCTGATTCGTTGGTCGTATGGATTCATCTTATAATTTAATTGAGACTAAAGTTCATTCTTCAGAAACTTGGCAGTTATGGAAGACTTGTTACGGATAACTTCCTCAGGTGTTCCACTTGCAACGATGTTTCCACCTCGTTCTCCACCTTCGGGGCCCAAATCAATGATGTAATCGGCCATCTTGATGACATCCATATTGTGCTCGATGACAAGGACGGTATTGCCTTTGTCAACCAATCTGTCAAGCACATCGAGCAGCACCCTCACATCTTCGAAATGAAGGCCTGTAGTTGGCTCGTCGAGGATATAAAATGTTTTGCCTGTATCTTTTTTGGATAGTTCAGTAGCCAACTTGACTCTTTGGGCTTCACCACCTGATAAGGTTGTGGACTGTTGGCCTAGGGTTATATATCCTAATCCTATTTCCTTAATTGTTTTTATTTTATGACAGATGGATGGAAGATTTGAAAAGAAATCAACTGCATGGTCTATGCTCATCTCCAATACATCTGAAATGGATTTTCCTCTATAACGAATCTCGAGCGTTTCCCTTTTAAAGCGTTTGCCCTTGCAGGTCTCACATTCCACCATTACATCAGGCAGGAAGTTCATCTCTATTACTTTCATTCCACCGCCAAGGCAAGTATCGCATCGACCTCCGGGTACATTGAATGAAAATCTACCTGGAGCATATCCACGAATCTTCGCTTCGGGCAAAGAAGCAAACAAGGAACGGATATCTGTGAAAACACCCGTATAGGTCGCAGGATTGGAACGAGGTGTTCTACCAATAGGCGATTGGTCTATCTCGATAACCTTGTCAATCAGATTCAGACCATCTATGGAATTATAAGGCAATGGTTTTTGCAAGGAGCGATAGAAGTATTGATTGAGGATGGGATACAATGTATCTTTAATAAGAGTTGACTTGCCACTTCCTGAAACACCTGTAACACAAATCAGTTTGCCCAATGGGAAATCTACATCCACATTTTTAAGATTATTCCCAGTAGCCCCTCTAAGCTCCAAGGCCGTTCCATTTCCTTTCCTTCTTTCTTTAGGAACTTCAATGGAACGCTTCCCACTGATATAATCCGTGGTGAGCACATTGAACTTGCTAAACTCATCGGGAGTTCCGTGAGCGACAACTTTACCACCATGAATCCCTGCACCTGGGCCTATATCCAACACATAGTCGGCAGCCATGATAGTTTCCTTGTCGTGTTCTACCACAATGACCGAATTGCCAATATCACGCAGGTGCTGCAAGGACTTGATCAGCCTTACATTATCCCGTTGATGTAATCCTATGCTCGGCTCATCCAAAATATAAAGCACCCCTACCAGTTGCGAACCAATTTGCGAAGCCAGCCTGATCCGTTGAGATTCTCCCCCCGACAAACTCTTCGTTGGTCTGTTCAAACGGAGATATTCCAACCCTACCTCCAACAAAAATCCAATCCGTTTCTTTATTTCTTTCAGCACTTCGGTAGCTATCTGCACTTGTGTCTTCGACAATCGCTTCTCAATATCAGAAACCCAACTCTGCAAGTCCTTTATATCCATTGAAGCAGCCTCGGCTATGTTCTTTCCGTCAATCTTAAAATACAGACTCTCCTTCCTTAACCTCGCACCATCACATTCAGGGCACGGTTTCGACATCATGAACCGCTGGGTCCAGTGCCGTATGCTATCTGATGATGTTTCATCATGCTGTTTCTGAATGAAGTTCACCACTCCATCAAAATTCAAGGTATATTGATGCGAACTTCCGGCAACACCATCCGACACCGTAACCAAATCGTTCGATCCATATAAAATTACATTCATCGCTTCTTCCGGAATATCTCCCACCAGAGTTTTGAGCGTAAAATTATACCGCCTACCTATCGATTCTATCTGCCTGAAGATCCAATTCTCCTTATATTTCCCGAGTGGAGCAATCCCACCATCCTTTATCGAAACCTTAGGCTCCGGCAAAATGGACGTAATGTCTATTTCCGGCACCGTACCCAAGCCATTGCACTTCTTGCAGGCACCATAAGGCGAATTAAACGAAAAAGTGTTCGGCGCAGGCTCATCATAAGAAACCCCACTCGTGGGGCACATCAAGTGACGGCTGAAATAATGCGGCTCACTCTCCTTTATTATCCCCAAAATGTTCGATTGCTTCTGAATATACTCAGCAACTATCATCATCGTCCCCTTGCCCACCTTCATGGCCACCTGAATGGAATCCGAAAGCCGCTGAATAGAAGTATCCTTCGTGTTTAACTTATCCACCACCAGCTCTATGTCATGCGTTTTATAACGATCCACCTGCATGCCCCGCTTCAGTTCCGTAATTTCACCATCTATCCGCATCCGAATATACCCCAACTGCAAATATTGCTCAAACAATTCCCTATAATGCCCCTTCCTAGCCTTCACCAGCGGAGCCAACACATTCACACTCTTCCCTTCAAACCTTTCAGTGATGATGTTGATGATCTGATCATCGCTCATCCGCTGCATCTTCTCCCCCGTCACATACGAAAATGCCTCACCTGCCCTGGCATACAGCAACCGAAGGAAATCATATATCTCCGTTATCGTCCCCACAGTAGATCGAGGGTTAAGATTCGTCGTTTTCTGCTCAATGGAAATCACCGGACTAAGCCCCGTAATCTTATCCACATCAGGACGCTCCATTTTCCCCAAAAACTGACGCGCATAAGCCGAAAAACTCTCCATGTATCGCCGCTGACCCTCCGCATAAATCGTATCAAAAGCCAAAGAAGACTTCCCACTCCCGCTCAAACCCGTAATGACCACCAGTTTGTTCCGCGGAATCATCACATCAATGTTCTTAAGGTTATGCGCCCTCGCCCCATACACCTCTATCCACCCATCCTCTATAAAATTATCCATCCTATTCCTGATTTTTTATTGTTGAGAATGCAAATTTACTCAATCCCCAGAAGTTTATTTTCAAAACACCTCCCCATTCATAACTCATAACTTATAATTCATAACTATCTTTTGGGGGCGCCCCCAAGCAGCAGCCCCAGGCAAGAAAATGCCACCACTTTGCTGCAAGGGGTCGGGGTGTTACGTGGGTTCGCTGCGCTCCGTGCTACGCACAGCCTTCGGCTCCACTCCACTCCCTCGCCCAAACGACACCGCAACATTCGGCAGAAACACCCAATTCTACGAACCATTCCTGCCAGGTTTCTCATCCTGGCAGGTATCACTGATTATGGTAAACCTGACGGGAGAAAAACCCGTCAGGATATCGCTTGATTTCCACCAATCATCAAAAACCTTACGCCAAACTCAAAAAACCTTACGCCAAAACTCAAAAATCTTACGCCAAATGCCAACTTTTCATGTGAAAAATTGGCATTTGGCGTAAGGTTTCAAAGCTTCAAATCAAGAAATCCAAGAACCATTCCTGCCAAGTTTCACATCCTTGCAAGCATCACCGATTTTGGTAAACTTGATGGAAAGAAAAACGGTCTGGATACCGCTAAATTTCCACCAATCATCAAAAACTTTGCTCACAACTTAAAAAGCTTTGCCCACAAACTGAAAAACTTTGCTCACCACCCGAAAAGCTTTGCTCATACCTTGAAAAACTTTGCTCACAAACCCAAAAACTTTGCTCACAAACCCAACTTTAGACCTTAAAAGTTAGCAGTTTGAGCAAATTTTTTAAGCTTTCTATCAAGAAATCCAGCCTTCCATTCAGCAAGATTGGCCCTCGGCACAAAAAACCGAACCCTATCTTAATAAAACTGGTTCCTGTTGGTTTTATTCCACAGCTTGATGAGAATAAACCCGAACAGCATGCCGCCAAGATGGGCAAAATGCGCCACATTGTCGGCAGGATTATTAGCAATGCCCGAATAAAGCTCTATGCCGCCATAAATCATCACAAAATATTTCGCCTTCATCGGTATCGGCGGAAACAAAGGAATGATCATCGTGTTCGGAAACGTCATCCCAAAGGCCAGCAGCACACCAAACACCGCCCCCGATGCACCCACGGTAGGAATGTTTTTCTTCAACTCCACCAAACGGTTCACAATATCCACCGAACTCTGAACAAAATGAGAATCGTTTGGATTCGCGATGAGTCCCTGCACCAAAGCATCGAAATTCGATATCTCTATTCCGGAGAAATACGTCTTCACAAAGGCCTCGAACGTAACTGGATCGGGAGCATTTATATAAACCGCAGCAGCCACCTCCACAGCATGCATCTGAAAGTAGGTAACGATGGCATGGCACAGCGCAGCACCGAGTCCGCACACCAGATAATAGATGAGAAAACGCTTGGCGCCCCATAAATTTTCAAGCAAGTTGCCAAACATCCATAGCGCGAACATGTTCAGGAACACGTGCAAGGGATTTGTGAGATCATGCATGAAAAGATGCGTGATAAACTGGAATGGCCGGAACATATCGGAGTGGATGTAATACAAACCGAGGTTGGTGGTGATATCATAATCGAACCTGTTTTTGATGACGATGCCTCCGATGAAGAACAGCGCGTTGATGATCATTAGGTTCTTCACCACATCGGGCAGCATCTTGAATCCTGTAGGACGGTATTGGTTGTAGGACATAATATGAATTAGCTTTTGTTGAGTGTTGTTCTATTTATTGAATTTCTTTGCCAGTTCCTCCTCCGAAATGATGGATAAAACCGGTTTTCCGTTCGGGGCTACGGCAGGAGCGTTGCAAGCAAACAGTTCATCGATTAGATGTTTCATCTCTTTCACCGACATGGTCTTACCCGATTTTATGGCCAGGTTGTTTGCTATCGACCTTGCCAGGTTTTCTCTCCTATCCAGTTTCAGCTCGGTGCTGTTGTTCTTGAATTGTTCGAGCAGTCCTTCTATCATCTCTGTCTCCTCGCCACTCTGAATGCCTGCAGGCACACCATGAACCACATAGGTATTTCTCCCGAACTCCCTGATGTCGAAACCCAAGGCACGGATATCAGCTTCCATCTCTTTTACCAGCTCAAAGTCGAGGGTAGAGAATTCAATGGTCTGTGGAAACAGCTGCTGCTGATGCACTCCCTGATTATTTTTCAGATAGAGCAGATAACGCTCGTATAAAATCCGCTCATGGGCAGCCTGCTGGTCAATGATCATCAGTCCGGACTTAATCTGTGTCACGATATACTTGCCAAAAAGCTGAAAGATGTTGGTGCTTTCCAGTGTTTCCTCTTCTGCTTCGAGGTCTATCAGCGTATTGGGCTGTTGCAGTTCTGTTCCGATGGTCTTTGGTTCAAGGCCTTCATACAGTTTCTGCCAGTTGGGGTCTATACGCTGCTGTCGATCACTTCGCCATTTGTCAGAACTCGGCACTGGGGCCGTGTCATCCTTGAAAGGATTATAACCGGGCTTATAATCTATCATGGGCTGCTTGAATTCCGTGTCTTTGGTAAGCACCGGGATGTTCAGGCTTCTGTCTATCTCAAAATCCATCGAAGGCATGACACTATATTGCCCCAAAGCCCTCTTTACCGAAGCCCTGATGATGGCATAAATAGACTTCTCGTCTTCAAACTTTATCTCCGTCTTGGTAGGGTGAATGTTGATGTCTATCTTGGCCGGGTCTATATCTATATAAAGAAAATAAGACGGGTAGCTGCCCTGCGGCAACAGTTCCTGAAAGGCCGTTTGCACCGCATGGTTTAGATATCCATCCTTGATGAATCGCTTGTTCACAAAAAAATACTGCTCGCCCCGTGTTTTCTTCGCCACCTCCGGCTTGCCCACGAATCCCTTCACGTTGATGATGGAGGTATTCTCATCCACAGCCACCATCCGTTCATTGTAGGCATTGCCAAACAGCGCCACAATACGTTGTTTCAGCGAACCGGGGATGAGATGAAACACATCTATTCCGTTATGGTTCAAGGTAAAGCTGATATCGGCATGAGCCAAAGCCACCCGTTGAAATTCATCTATTATATGCCTCGTCTCCACATTGTTGCTCTTCAAGAAATTCCTGCGGGCAGGCACATTGAAAAACAAGTTCTTCACCGAAATGTTCGTTCCGTTCGGGCAAGCGTTGGGGCTTTGACCCTCCAGCTCCGAACCGCTTATCTCCACCTTGGTACCCAACTCGTCTTCCATCCTTTTGGTCTTCATTTCCACTTGGGCTATGGCAGCAATGGAAGCCAAGGCCTCGCCACGGAAACCCATGGATCGGATGGCAAACAAATCCTCCGACTTCTTTATCTTCGAGGTGGCGTGGCGTTCAAAACTCATGCGAGCATCGCTGGCCGACATGCCACAGCCGTTGTCTATGACCTGAATGAGCGTCTTGCCAGCATCCTTCAAAATCACCTGAAGGGCGGTAGCACCCGAATCGATGGCGTTTTCCATCAATTCCTTCAAGGCAGAAGCCGGTCGTTGAATCACCTCTCCGGCAGCTATCTGGTTGGCCACCGCATCGGGCAGAAGCTGGATTATGTCGGTCGTATCACTCATTTCAGTGCGGCAAAGATAGCTAAAATGTCCTAACCCGAAGCCCAAATTCTCCATTATGTTTCTACTTTTGGGGACGCCCCCTTTCAGCAGCCAAGGGAGAAAGGGCTGCAGAAAACGGTCGGGGTGTTGTGTGGGTTCACTTCGCTCCGTTTTTGCCGCCATCTGCAAAGGCCGATAGGTGGCAAAGAACCGCCTTTGGCGCCACTCCACTCCCTCGCCAAAGTTCAGGATTAATTTAAAAGAGATTGAATTCCGGGAAGACGGGAATTTGTTCAGGGAGGTCGGGAATTCGTTCAGGGTGGTTGGGGAAGCGTTCAAGGAGGTCGAGGAAGCGTTCAGGGAGGTTGTGATGAGTAATGTAGATGAATATTTGACGATTGAGGAGGGATGGATGGTCTTGCGAGGTTCTTGGAAACGGTTGCGAGATGGTTATATGGGCTTGCGAGGTCTTTATATTGGCATGCGAGATCGTTATATGGGGATGCGAGATGGTTATATAGTGTTGCGAGATGGTTATATGGTGTTGCGAGGTTCATGGAAACGGTTGCGAGATCGTTATATGGGGATGCGAGATGGTTATATGGTGTTGCGAGGTCGTTATATGGTGTCGATGACACTTTTTTTTGCGTGTACGAAAAGTGATAAATGGCATGATATTGAGAAAGATATATGGTATACTTGTAGGCCTTTTAACGTGTTTTTGGGTTATTTTAGGAATTTGGATTTTTGGAGGGTGGTAGGGGGATAAGAGGAATTATGAGTTTAGCTGCCGATACATTTGTAGCGTTATTTCTTAACGCAAAAATATTTAGGCACATCGGGAGAAGGGGACGGGGTATTTGGGGTAGTTTTATGTAAAGTTCATTTTTGGCGATAACTATTTTTCTTCAAATCAGGAAGTGTAACTGATTGATATACTGCCGCTTATGGAGCCATTTATAAGTTTAATCGGGGGCAAAGGTAATGTGCAGTTTCCTACTGGTAATGACGCATTACCAGGACTTCCTTACCAAAAACCAGTAGGTAATGACACCATTCCGTTAGTTAAGGATGCAATGCCAATAGAAAAGGAGTGATGGCGGAAGCATCGTGTGTGATTGCCAAGAGTTCATCACCAAATACCTAAGGGTTTCTGCCAGATTCTAAGAGAAAAACACGGAAAGCCGAACGGAAAATACGCAAGGCAAGGCCGAAATTACCCAATACCAATAGGTTATTACCCATTACAAGACGATAATGACACAGGGCAAGTCGAACACGCAGAAAAATGCGGAAGATACTTGGAGTTTTTGACTTTTAATGATGGAAGATGGATTGTAGTGAAAAAAAGTGAAAACATTTACATCGTAAATATCATTTATATATATAATTTTGTCTCTTGAAATTAAAATCAAATTATGCCAAAGATAGAGGTCTTTTAATTTTTGACTTTTTAAATTTTTAAGCATAATGCAATGGATTAACCATCTCTCCTTCATGTAGCAAAAGAAAAGGGTAATAGGCAAAGGTCTGCATATATAAGGTTGAAGACATTGGAAGTAGTGGAAAAAGGAAGTTTAACTGATGTAGAACTTAATCAAGCAGTAAGACTGATAAAGGAAAACCAGGAACTACTGATGAGTCGTTTAACAAAGTAAAAGAGGGCAAAAAGTAACCAAAATAAAATGAAAATTGAGATGAAAAACTGATTAAAAAACAAGAGCATGAGTATTGAAAAAATACTCTTTGATATTCCAGGACAGATTACAATAAAATTAGATGATGGTAGTATTTTCATATCACCTTTGAAGTGCTTTCCCGAACGACAGAAACTCTCTGGGGTGAAAAGAAAAAAACATACTATAGTGGATGACAGGAATATTTTATTTTCTTATACTGATTCCGTCTATCTTCTCGAAGATCTCATTGGCTTGGAAATCAATTGGAGGCGACGGTAATGATGGAATAATTTTATTGGTTTTATGATGTGAAAATGAAGATGAGCATTGAAACGAAAGGATCAAAAATACTAGCTGATAGAGTGTGGGTTTGCAAGACATGCACGGCAGGAATGAAACACGGCTGTCGGGAATCTTTACTCAATAACAAAAGGACGGCACTTGGTTGTACCGTCCCTTGTTTGTTGAATTTCTCTTGAAGGTCAATCTACTTGGCTGATGTTATTGATTCATCAACAATGATAAATTCGGTACGTCTATTTAACTGATGTTCGTTTTCGGAACATTCTGATGCCACTACCCCATCGCATTCACATCCATTTATTAATTTTGATTTGCCATATCCTTTGCCCGTAATTCTTGAAGGATTGGTAATTCTTTGTTGAATATATTTTATGGAGGAGTTAGCTCTTTTGTCAGACAATATCTGATTGTAAGCAATTGTACCCCTACAATCCGTATTTGCTTCTAATTCAACAACCATATTAGGATATTGGTTTAATACCAGAATGATTTTAGCAAGTTCAACTTCAGCGTCCCTGCGGATGTTATATTTGTCATAATCAAAGTAGATATTTTTTAAGGACGACACCTTTGTCAGGTCCGTACCTGAAGGTGCTTTTGTCAAATCAGGAATCACTTGAATCACTACTTCCTCTTTTTTAAGAAGGGTAAGATCGGCAATAACAATGAACTCTTTGCCAAAGGTATTGGCGATATTATTGCCCTCGGTATAGGTTTCCTTTTTACCGTTTAACTTAAAACTTTTATTAGAATCGACTAGGAAGAAAAAAGTTCCATCGGTGTTTGCAGTAAGCGTTTCAATCACACTGTCCTTATCATCCGATAGTTTTACGAAGACTTCAGGAAGTGCATTTCCATTATCGTCCTTTACAACTCCCTGGATTTTTTTTCCATAGTCTAAAGGTTTCAATAAATCAACTCCATAGATGTCGTCACCGCCGTGGCCACCACTTCTGTTGGAAGAAAAATATCCACTGCTTAATTTGTCATTAACGATCCCTGCAAAATCATCGTATTGAGTGTTTACCGGATACCCTGCATTGCGAATTCTACCAACCATTGAGCCTTCAATATAACAATAAAAAATATCCAATCCTCCTAAACCGAAATGTCCATTGGAAGAGAAAAATAGCACACCGCTTTTCTCCTCAAAGAAAGGAAATAGTTCATCTCCTTCGGTATTAATTTTAGGGCCGAGGTTCACGGCCTTCCCCCAAGTACCGCCACTACTTTTTGTAACTTTATAAATATCCACACCACCAAAGCCACCAGGCATATCACTGGCAAAATACATTGTGTTGCCATCAGCACTAAGTGAAGGATGACCAACAGAATATTGTAAACTATTCAGTGAAAAAGATTCTGGCTTGGACCATTCTCCATCTTTGAAAGTGCTGAAGTTAATTTCAAGTCTTATTACATTTTCCTTTCCACCATTTGAATTGTTTTTTGTGAATGCCATACAGTTCCCATCATTACTAAAACTAGCGGGGCCGTTATGTAATTTTCCATTAATGCTTTTGTCAAAAACATCTGCATCCTTCAGCTGGCTTTCATTAACATCAGCAATATACAAATCAAGGAAAGATTTTCTGTTCCAATTGTAATTTTTCTTTGAGGCGGTTCTGCTGGAAGAAAAGACGACCTTATTCCTGAAATAACTTGTTCCAAAGTCATCAGCATTGGAATTCATTCCCATTGGATTGATTTTAAATTTACCATCATCCTTTGATAAATTAAATAGTTCGGACCTATTAACCTGATCGTCCTTCGCTCGCAAATCATCCGGTTTTAATTCAAAGAATTTATCAACCCAAACGGTCGCCTGATCGCCTTTTCCATTCATTTTCAAGACCATTGCGTAGTTGTAATAATCCTCCGCAAAATTACCATCTTGCAGAGTAATTAACTTTGCGTAAGCTGCCTCCGCTTCTACATTCATATCAAGGCTATGATAACTCTTTGCGAGTTTACGTTGTCCATCTTTAGTCAGTTGTTTGGCATCATTGTAAGATACAATTGCCTTATCAAAAGCATAAACAAAATATTGTTTATCCCCTTTGGTTTCCTGACTTTATTTATCCTGAGCTTTGGCACATATACCAATCCCGATTATTGCGATTATTGTAATGAGTATCTTTTTCATTGTATTAAATTTTAATTGTTTCTTTAGAAATATCTTGGTGAGTGTATCTGTTTATTATCCCGCACAAGGAAGTCGTATCTCAAAATTATCTCATGGCTTCCATTGTTATAAGTCCCGGTCTTTAATCCGAAAGAAAAGTCGTAAGAATAACCGATATGCAATTGTTCAGTAATATCCAATCCTACCAATGCTCCAAAGGCATCACCGGTGCGAAACATTGCCCCTAGAAGTAATCTTTTATTGATGATAAAGGATGCTGTGAAATCCGCTTCAACAGGTGCGGCCTGGGTCACTTTAATCAAAGTAGTTGGTTTGAAATCAAAGTTATTGGCTAATGGAATCATTGAACCTGCAATAAAAAAGTAATGCCTTTGTTCAACACCTGTAAGATTGGTTCCATTGCCGACATTTACGCCCGACAAATTGCTTTCTATTAAGTTAGGAATGGAAACACCTGCATAGAAACGTTCCCTGGAATAATAGGCTCCAAAGCCAAAGTTTGGAGTAACGTGGTTATTGACATCATTTTGGAAAGCCGCATCATTCTGCTGATCAATTTTCAGACTACTTAAATTTGCCTGGAACATGTTTACTCCGCCACTTAAACCGAAAGCTAGCTTTGCAAGTTCTGTGAGCTTCAACTTGTAGGCAAAATCAACAAAAACGGAAGTGTTGTTAACTGGGCCTATCTTATCATTATTCACTGAAAGACCAAGTCCCATGTTATCTCCAACCGGTGAATGCAAGGTTAGAGTTTCGGTCTTTGGTGCGCCCTCAAAACCAGCCCATTGGTTACGATAAAGGCCAGTAACAGTCAAAGCATCCCTGCTTCCTGCATAGCCAGGATTAACCACTAATGTATTATACATATAGTGTGTGTACATCGGGAGCTGTTGTGCGTTCATGGTCAAGCTACTTAGGGCTAAAACCAATGCTATGATTAATTTATTAAATGTTTTCATTTTATTATCTTTATTATTTTTTTCGTTAAATTATCTATTAAGATATATTGTTCCTTTAATTATTGGATTTCCATTACCAAAGTCAAAGGTATAGAAGTAAGTACCTACAGGTAATAAATTACCTCCAACCCTTAAACCCATTGTTGTGGTGCCATCCCAATCGTTATTATATGGATTTGCGGCAAAGACTTTATCGCCCCAGCGATTGTAGATAGTAATTCCATTGTTGGGATAATATTCCAAGCCTCTGATATGAAACAAATCATTAATTAAATCACCATTAGGAGAGAAACCTTCAGGGATGAAGAAATCTGTTGGATTGGTGGTAACGGAAGATACATTGTTTATGGGATTACCATCTACTTCATTACCAGTAATAATTGCTGTATTTGTATAGATTCCTATAGGATTTACAATGACAGTAACGGTTAATGTTTCAGAGATGCCATTAGCAATTATACCTATTATCCAGAGACCAGTTGTGGAGTTATAGTTACCCATCGTTGCCGAGGATGAACTATATGTATAACCACTTTGTAAGATTTCAGTAACCGATACACCCGTTGCATCGTGAGGACCATTGTTAGTGGCTACTATGGTAAATATAACCGCAGTTCCAACTAATGGATGTTCGTTATCTACTGTTTTAAAAACACTTAAATCCGACGAACAATCAATCAATACAACAGTTGTTGTTGTGGATGCTGAGACACAGCCATTAGCAACAATGGACAATGTATAAGTACCTGCATTTACTATAGTAGAATTGGCAATAACAGGGTTTTGACCTATTGATATGAATCCATTGGGACCTGACCAATCGTAAGACCCACCTGCAACAGTTTGGGCAAAGAGATTTATTGAACTTCCCAAGCAAACTGGAGAATTACTACTTGCAACAGCTATAGGTATAGGATTTACTGTTAGGACTACATTATTGGAAGTATCATTCGGTGCACAAGTTCCTGAAATGATGACATTATAATTTATTGCCGCATCAAGAATTGTAGAAGGGTTAATGGTAAGAGTTGGAGATGTTGCGCCAGAAATATTTCCACCATTAACTAAATTTACATTGCCTTTCCTCCATTGATAAGTAAGGCCATTTCCTGTTGCTATAATATTGAATGTTGCAGTATTTCCTGAACATACAGTTTGATTAACAGGTTCCGTTGTAATTATTGGAGTAGCGTTGATGGTCAATGAAATATTATTGGAAGTATCATTCGGTGCACAAGTTCCTGAAATGATAACATTATAATTTATTGCTGCATCAAGAATTGTAGCAGGGTTAATGGTCAGAGTCGGAGATGTAGCGCCAGAAATATTTCCACCATTAACTAAATTTGCATTGCCTTTCCTCCATTGATAAGTAAGGCCATTTCCTGTTGCTATAATATTGAATGTTACAGTATTTCCTGTACATACAGTTTGATTAACAGGTTCAGTTGTAATTATCGGGGCGTCATTCACCGTTAAGGAAACACTATTTGAAGTATCATTAGGAGAACATGCACTCATTATAATTACATTATAGTAGGATGAAGTATCTGTTATTCCAACTGGATTTATCGTAAGCGTATCATTAGTAACTCCTGAGATATTCCCAGCATTGATAAGGTTTACATTTCCTTTCCTCCATTGATAAGTTAGTCCAGTTCCAGTTGCTTGGAAAATGAACATTGTGGAGCTACCTGAACATACAATTTGATTTATTGGTTGAGTTGCAATAATGGTTGCAGCATTCACTGTCAACGAAACACTATTTGAGGTGTCATTAGGAGAACAGGCACTCATGATAATTACATTATAGAACGATGAAGTATCTATTATTCCAACTGGATTTATCGTAAGTGTATCATTATTAACTCCGGATATATTCCCACCATTATTAAGGTTTACATTTCCCTTTCTCCATTGATAAGTTAGTCCTGTGCCTGTTGCATGGATAATAAACATTGCAGAGCTAGCAGTACAAGCAATTTGATTCGTTGGTTGCGTTGTAATTATGGTTGCAGCATTCACTGTCAACGAAACACTATTTGAGGTGTCATTAGGAGAACAGGCACTCATAATAATTACATTATAAAACGATGATGTATCTGTTATTCCAATAGGATTTATCGTTAGCGTATCGTTAGTAACTCCTGATATATTCCCAGCATTGATAAGGTTTATATTACCTTTTCTCCATTGATAAGTTAGTCCTGATCCTGAGGATTGGACTATGAAGCTTACCGTACCACCTGTACATGCTATCTGATTTGTTGGTTGTACGGTAATGATTATTGCTGCATTGGTTACAAGGGCAGCATTTACTGATGTATCTTTAGAGCAGATGCCTGAAACAATCACATTATACAATAAAGAAGTATCGGTACTAAGAACAGGAAATATTGTAAGCGTATCATTTGTTGCCCCTGATATATTTCCTCCATTAATGAGGTTCACGGTGCCTCGTCTCCATTGATAAGTAAGACCTGTTCCTGTTGACGCAACTCGGTAGCTTGCCGTACCTCCAATACAGACCGTATCATTGATTGGTTCTAAAGTAATAACAGGCGGTGCATTCACAACTAAACGTGCATTATTAGACGTGTCATTAGGTCCTGATGTACCGCTAACGATGACATTATAAAATGATGAAGTATCATTAATGCTTACAGGATATATCACCAATGAATCACTGGTAGCTCCATGAATATGACCTCCATTTACTAAAATAACATTTCCGTTTCTCCATTGGTAAGTCAGTCCGTCGCCTGTTGCCTGTACAATGAATCTTGCAGTATCTCCTATGCACACCGTAACATTAATAGGTTGCATGCTGATGGCTGGAGGCAATGCTGCTCCACAACCTGGTGTCATATTTGCAGTTACTGCATTTACATTTATGGCACCATTGGTAGTTAATGTTCTTCCATTAATAGTTGCACCTTGCAAAAGGTTGATTGCTCCATTATTAGATATAAGTGTTCCATTAAACAATGAGTAATTGTTAATGCTCACCAAGCCTTCTACTTTCCAATAGATGTTCTTCGCTTGTGCCCCATTAATCAACCATACTGTTGAGTAAACACCAGAGGTTAACGCACCATTAATTTGTATTACAAAGACCGCATTCGGATCTCCCTGGGCATTCATAAAGACTGTATCAGTGAGTGTACAAGCTGCATTCATTCTATAAGTATGCGGTGTTAATACCAAGCCATTCCCAAACTGTACGGGATACAATAATTCGATGTCAACCGGAAGTACGTTCAAGTAGTTATAAGCCACTAATAAATCAACTCCGCATTGGGCGGTTGAGCCATCGGGTGTTCCATGTATGGCGCCAACTACAAAAAGTGGATTAAAGCCTGTTGTCAAACCATTGTCAGATCCGACATCACCGATAACATGTGTAACGCCTGCGTTGGTAACTGGTCCGATAGTGGAAAATATTTCATAGCAGGCTGCGGTACCTAACACAGGTGCAATAGGTCCTATAAGATGCGGGCTTCCACAACCGATAGGCGTGTAGGCAAGCACTCCATTAATGGTGATGGCTCCTGCGGTAGATAAGGCTCTACCTTCAAGCGTATCACCGGATCCCATATCAATAGCTGCATTATTCGCTACGATGGTTCCTTTCATCGAGACACCTGTTGCAAGTGATACCATGCCTTCAATTTTCCAATATACATTACATGCCAATGCTCCATTTGCCAAGATAACATGAGCATAAGCATTAGCTGAAAATGACCCTGATATCTGGATAATAAACACTGCATTGGGATCATTTTGCGCATCCAAGGTAAGTCCCAGGTTAAGTACCGTAGGACCCGAAATGGAATATACACCATGATTCAATACCTGCCCATTACCAAGCAATGGCGCAGGGAAGAAAGTTGGAACAGCAGCAGCCAATTGATTATAGGCGATAGTAAGGTCGGCCGCGCAAAGTCCACTGGCACCATCACCGTCATGCATCACACCATTGACATTGCCAAAATTGGTGCTCGAGCCACTATTGCTGCCTACATTTCCGGTTACTTGTGAGATGCCGGTATTGCTTATGGCACCTACGGAAGTAAATAGTTCGAAACTCTGGGCTGTACCTAGATTGATTACTTGTCCGAAACTCCAATTCGGAAGAATTAATGCAGTAACCATAGTTACAATTAGGAGTACTTTCATTTTCATTTGATTGATATTAATATTTTATTTAAATTAAATTGCTTGACAAATTTTCATCCTTGCGTAACTTGGGAATCTTCGCCACATTTGGAGTTAAAAGCCTTTCCACAAATGTTGAAAGTTCTTTTGTAAAAGTATCAAGAGCCAATGCCGACCGCTTGATGCATCCAATTTTTACCATTAGTTTTTCCGGCGAATCAATCGCCTTTTCCATCAACTCAATGAGTTCCATTATTTGACCTACGGGCTGCATTACCATATTCGAAATCATTACCAACATTTCTTCTAAACTGGTTATCTGCAATTCCTTCTTTTCCATTTTGTAGGCTAAGTTTTTGTTGGCAATGTTCAACTCTTCTACGCATTTTTCTTTCTCATCATGTCGAGTTGCAAGCTCCTTATTTGCATTGAATAATTCAAACATGCAATTATCTTTTTCCTGGTGATGAACTGCCAATTCATTGTTAGCTTTTTCCAATTCTTCCATGCGTTTTTCATACACTTTGATTTGTTGTGAAAGTTGTTTTATGATTGACCTTGACTCATCCGAAGTTTTCTCGACAGCCACGTCTTCTTTCAACAAAGATGTTGATGTTATTAAATCCTTCATCACCTTCATTAAATAATTACCAAAACGAATTTTGCTTGTCCTGCTCCCAGATTCTGAACCACCATATTATGGTTGGTCAAAGGTCCGAAAACACCTGCTGCTACCGAGATACCTGTCATGGGTGCTAGATCATAATAGACCAATCCCATATCACCGTGTTTGTTTTCTATCATTGAAAATCGAATGATGAATAGGCTGTTATTGACTAAACGGATATGATCAGTGGCCACGAAGCCGCGTGTAAAAAGGTATTTCATAGACCCATTTTTCAATGTCCTGTTCCAAAGTGTTTGCTCCATGTTTCTGATGGCTGTTATATCAAAAAATGGAATTATCAATGAAGGTTTTACGCGGAAATGAAACATCAGATTGCCCAAAACACCATACAATTCCTGCGCTAATTCAACTCTTGCAGTTTCTACAGCATCGCCTAAAACATTAGCAGTACTTTTTCCAGTATTTTTACCTGATTTCAGAGAATTCAATTGAATCAACTTATTATCTACCATCACCTTTAGGGGAGCCAAACCACCTTCTCCAACCAAGTTTAAACTCAATGCCTCTACTGCGGCAACTTAATCTTCCGGACTCCCACTTTGCAAATCCTTCTTGCCATGTGGCATCAACTTTTTATATCCAATGGAACCTTTGATATGAACCGCCTGAATCAATAGGTCCCACGCTTTACTATCCGTACTTCGCAAGGTTTCTAATGCCATATAAAATGTCATCACCTCACTCGCCTTCACGCCCAAAGAAGCTACCCAGGCAGAATAGGCATTCAAGAAAGTAGTTACGAATGGCAGCAAATTGTTGTATAGTCCGATAATAAAGGTATTCAGTGGGATGTTAAGTGCCGCCAGTGTATAATTCGCAATAATCCGCATTGCTCTATAGGAGCCTGTTGTTGCCGTCAGGATTGAGTTTATCAAATAATGCCATAATTTATTTTCCATAATGATATGATTTATATTATTGGTTCGAACTGTTTAATATTGAGTGGTTTGATAATCCCGATTCCACTTTGAAAGCCCATACCATATGGTATGAGGCGATCCCGCACTCGACATGGCTCCATACCACTTGGTATGAAGGAAAAAGGTGAACAATTCTTCTCCATACCATATGGTATGATGCATAAAGTTGTACTTTTTTTCTCCAAACCATATGATAGGATGCAAAATGTTGCACTTTTCTTCTCCATACCATATGGTATGCACTTTCAAAGTAAGCGACATTGCTCCATACCAGTTGGTTTAGTAGTTGGGGCATTACCTTGAAACTGCATACCCAATTGTATATTCCATAAACAACATTCCGAATAGGGAGGATAATAATGTTTAATGCAACATTTATTGATGGATAGGATATTGACATCAAATCTCTTGCGATTGCTACTTGAGAAGTTTCATGATTCGTTGTTTTTATGTCGATATCCTTTTTCATTTTAAAATCTCTTATTATTATCTTTTCTTTGGTTACAAAATTCATCCTATTTTCTGACTGCAAAATTACAACTGGTTGCCTGGGTAGGTGTTATACAATCATATCTATTCGTTATATAATTCACACCATGCTATTTCCAATCAGTTTAAAACCAGGCAGGTTATCGGAACCTGCCTGGGAGGTTTGAATTAATTGGCATTAGATTGGTCTACCACTACCTTGAATAATTCTTAATATTACTGCGATAACAGCAATGACAAGAAGCACATGGATGATGCCCCCGGAACCATACCCTACAAACCCAACGAGCCATCTTATGATAAGGATTACGACTACAAGATACAATAAATTTCCCATGATTTTAATTTTTAAATTATTATTATTTTATTAAACTGACTTTTGTTTTATAATATCTGGCAAGTTCGCAAATGTGAAACTGACAGGTCTGAATCTTTTTCCTTCAGCGTTATTCTTCCAATGCTTCCCGCCTCATGTTAATGCCGGAGGCAAAAAATATGAGCCCCATCGCACCATAGATGACTAAGGCATTGGTATAACGCTGACAACCGGATAAATGGATAAATATCACTGCAGCAAAAATCAACCCTCCGATACCCAGGACAGCAAGCAATGAACCGAAAATTCGACCATTATTATGCTGCAATGCTTTGCGGTGATGCTTTGCCGCTCTTTCATGATATTCGGCAGCCGATTCATGCTCTTCAATGTCTTTTTTCTTTTCAATGGATGATCTGCTTTCTACATCCATATACACTTTTAATGCTTTGTATTCCATACTGCTTATTTATTAATATTGTATAATTTTACTTTGATAATTTTCAACCTAAAAATGACTCTGATTTAATGAAGCAAAATTACCACCGTTTGTCTGACTCCTTGTTATATATTTATAGCTATTCGTAATATAATTTACACGTTCTTCTTTGGGAGAAAATTTATAGGATGTTCGAAGGAAGGTTGAAAGGGATGTCATAACAAAATATACCGTACGAGTATATTGACATCCCTTTCAAAGGAGTCTCTACGTTTCCTTTCCACCTTCTTGAAATATCATTGGATTTCATTTTCTATTATTCCTATTTTCTGTCTTTATGCTTTGCAATGCTTTGCAAAATATTTCTTAACAAAAGCATGTTCCTGATTCTCGGTCAACTTATCCGAATGTTCCACTCTAATGTTAATCTTCTCGAATTGATGGTCTTTCCTCAACAGATTGAACAACTCATCCTTTGCCTGTGTAGGGCCGAAAAGCAAGACATCATCATACCTCTTAATTACCTCACCGAGTTTATTGTAATACTCTGATTGTTCGTGCAGTTCCTTATTATGCATAAGCTGTTCGCTCTTGCCAATACTATGTTCTTTTTCCTGATGTGTAAACTTCGATTCAATGGTTTTCGATTCACCTGAATCATCTTTAAACTCGATTAAATGCGCATTTGAATGATCCATGCAAATGCCTAAATATTTTTTTGTATTCATCTTTTAATTCCTTTTTCAATTTATTACTTATTATTTTATCTATATTTTCTAGCTACAAAATTACCACCAGTTGTCATGCTATTTGTTATATAATATTGGAGAATTGTTGTGTAATTCGTACCTTTCATTTTCTATTCATGGCTATTGAATTCAAGACCCGACGGCTGCGGATTATCCACAAGGCCTTGAATTCTATATTGTTATTTCTGAACTATCAGCTTCTTGCAAATGATCTTATCCCCATAAAGAATGCGATACAAGTAAATCCCTGAAGGCAAACTCTCTGTATTTACTTCTGCCTGATAATTGACGCCTTGCTGAATGTCACTGTCAAATAAAGTGGATAACTTGCCACCTACTATACCAAAAAACTCAATAAGTACATGCGCATTGACATCGGAGTTTTGAAATTCAATGATCGCTCTATCATGAGTAGGGTTTGGATAAACATCAAAAGTAAAAGTGGTAGATGACCCATTGCCTTCTATTCTTGCACCAATACATCCTACAGTTACATTCTGAACAATACTTGTACAGCCATTTGCATCTTTAACTCGAACAACATAGGTGCCAGGATTTAGGGAAGAGTAGTTATATGTACTCGAAGTTGAAGTCCCTGCTATCCAGCTTGGATTTCCAATATTTGCGTTATCAGAATAGGAATAACGTGGATTGGAACCTGTGCCTGCTATTCCACCATTGGCTATTAATGTTATTGATCCGTTATTGTTTCCATTACAATTTATGCCAGTTGTCGTATAACCGAATGTTAAGATGGATGGTTGCGATAAAATTACATATGAAGCAACTGAAACACAGCCTATGGCGTCCGTCACTTGCATTCTATGTCTTGATGCTACTAACTTGCTATAATAATTATTGGAATGAATAGGTAACGTATTGTCTAAGGTATTAAAAACCGAATAGGTATAAGGAGAATTTCCACCTGTTGCATTAATTGTTATTGTTCCTGAACTATCGTTACGGCACAATATATTTGAATAATTATAGGTAAATGTGGGAACACCAACAGTTACATTTATATTAGTACTGGTTGCGCCACAATTGTTGGTTCCAATTATGGTATAGGTAATTGGTGTTAAGGATGGAGGATGACATGTTACTGTTGAACCTATTGTCGTATTTAATCCTGATGAAGGTGACCATGAGTAGGTGGTGGAACCAGAAGCCGTAAGAGTTGTACTTCCTCCGGTACAAGCATTCATATTTCCAGTGATGGCTAAGTTTGGCAAAGGATAAATAGTAATATGGGTTGCGGGATTAGAAGAACCAATGCATCCATTAGCATTAGTACATGTTACAGAGAAGTTCCCAGAATTTGAAACACTGACGGTTTGGGTTGTTGCAGGGTTACTCCATGTGTAAACAGTATAGCCGGCACCTGCATCTAAAACTACCGATCCACCAGGACAAAAAGTAGTTGAACTGTTGGCTGTAATTGTTGGTGTTGGCAATGGATTTACTGTAATCAATTGACTTGCGATACCAGTGCATCCGTTCATATCGGTTACGGTAACGGTATAGATTCCCGATGCACCTGTGGTTATTTCCCTGGTATTGGCATTTGTATTCCATTGAAAGGTTGATCCTACACCGGCATCCAAAATTACCGAGCCACCAAAACAAAATGTAGTTGCTCCATTCGAAGTAATTGCCGGAGAAATATAAGTAGATATTATCTGACTGGCAACACCTGTACATCCATTTGAACTTGTCACAGTACAAAAATACGTTCCTCCAATACATGAAATGGATTGTGTTGATTCCCCGCTATTCCAGACATAAGAAGCGAAAGAGGCTCCGACTGTTAGTATAGCTGAACCTCCACTACAAAAATTAAAAAGATTGCTAAGCAAGATATTAGGAGCGGGTGCAATTAATGCTGTTGCAGTTCTATGAGCGGAACTCATACAACCTGAATTGTTTGTAACGGTAACGGTATAAAATCCACCTGTTTGAACAGTAATTATTTCAGCAGATGAGCCATTACTCCATAAATAAGCGGAGTGAAGGCCCACATCAAAAGATACCGAATCGCCAGCACAAAAAGCCGTTGGGCCATCGGCAATCGTTACACTTGGATTAGCATTTACATTCAATGAAACATCCACCGATATTGCTTCAGGAGAATAGTTTCCGGATACCACAACATTGTAGTTAGGATGAAGCATCAGGAAATCCGATTTGATCAACAATTAATGTTGAAGAATCTGCGCCCGAAATATTCCCTCCATTGATTATGTTTACAGTACCAATCCTCCATTGATAGGTTAGTCCTGTTCCGGATGCCGTTACTGTAAAACTCACAGTCCCATTGACACATACCGACTGATTGATTGGCTCAACAGTAATGACAGGAGCCTGACCGAAGTTGACTTTCGAGATAAATAACAGTGCCATGACCGTTAAGGTAATAGTTAAATTTCTTTTCATTTTATTGTATTTATTTAAAGTGATTTTCCGCTGACTGGCAGCACAGTGGTGAAGTATTTTTCACACTGCAAAATTACCCTCTATCGCCTTGGCAAGAGTTATATAATTATTGAAAATAATTACATAATTCAAAAATTGCCTTGAGACTTTGCTGACTGAAGAACAATTAGTTTCATCTTATTAAACCTAAATTAGCAATAGGTTTTTTTGTAATCCTTAGCATTTGATAAATTTGTGGCATGAACTTTAAGATACAATTTACAAATCAAGAGATTACGCCGCGGTCTGGTTTTGTCTTTTTAAGGCGAGTGATGCAATAAAAATTGGCTTTAGGAACAAGATAATAGAATGCTCTGAATTGCCTCAGCCAGGTTCCAATCGAGAAAACCAACCTCAAGAACTTTCAATGGGAACTTCAATAAAATAGACAATGATCTATTGCTGAAAGGTATATTGATCGCGAAATATGAATTAAAAGAATTAAGTATTGCAAAGGCAAAGGTACTTTCATTCATTGGGTTTTAAAACAACAATAACCAAAGAAATGACTTTGGCGCCAATCCACTCCATCGCCCAAGTTCAGGATTAATTTAAAAGAGATTGAATTCAGGGAAGACGGGAATATGTTCAGGGAGGTCGATTAATCGTTCAGGGTGGTCGGGGAAGCGTTCAGGGAGATCGGGGAAATGTTCAGGGTGGTTGGGAATTCGTTCAGGGAGGTGGGGAAATGTTCAGGGAAGGTGGGATAAGGAATGTGAGTGAATTTTTTGACGATTGAGGAGGGCTGGATGGGGATGCGATGGTCTTGGAATGACATTCGATGCTCTTAAAAACGCTTTCGATGTTCTTAGAAACGCTCCCGATAGCTTTATAATCGCTTTCGATGGCCTTAAAAACGCTTTCGATGTTCTTAAAAACGCTCCCGATGGCCTTAAAAACACTTCCGATGGCCTTAGAAACGCTTCCGAGGTTCTTAGAAACGCTCCCGACATGGTTAGAAAGTGTCCGTGCACGAATTTTTGGATTAAGTTTTTTTGGGGTTAATGATTTGTAATTGAATATGATACGAGTGGTTTTGAAGGGGTATTTTGTGGGGTTCAAGTTATGAAGTATGAAAGACCCAGAGGGGCTATATATTGGTAGAAACAGGATACCATGACCTTTTTGCTTAAGCTCCGTAGGTGCTTAAAATTTTGGAGAGGTTGTTTTTAATTCCTTTCTTTATCAATACTCCGGTAACTTTTCCAGGCCAGAATAACAACCGGCTTTAGAAAACATTTTAGATATAGCTGTTTCATGAACGGGAAAAAGCATCAAAATTGCGTATGCAATTACACCAAACTGATGCTTTCCAAGAGTTCAAGGAACTCTTAAGCGCAAAATTAGAAAAAATCAG
>CAIWCG010000294.1 GCA_903911135.1 uncultured Bacteroidota bacterium | reverse complement strand
GGCAGCGGCTACAGCGGATAGCGGGACGAAGATAGGACGAGAAGCGAACATAGGCTCCAAGAAAGAATTAGGAATTATATATTAGGAATTAGGAATTAGAAGGGGGGCGACTATTGAATCAGAATCTTGGTCTCGGCGTGTGATTTTCCTTTTTGCATCTGGATGCTATAGCTGCCTTTGGCAATGGTTTCTAGGCTCATCTGAAATTGATTGTCTCCTGCAAGTGCGTTTAGGTTTATGATCTTAACGGTTTTGCCTGCCATATCTATCAGTTTGATGGTGAAAGTTTCTTCCTTATAGGCCTTGAAACTGATGGTCAGGTAGTCTTTTGCCGGATTCGGATAGGTGCTGAAAGTAGTTTTCAAGTCATTGATTTCATTGATGCCGGTTACGAGAATCGTTTGGCTGATGGTATCTGCACCGCAAGGATTGCTGACGATGAGGGTAACCGTATAGGAGGCATGGTTGGTATAGGTATGGGTAGGGTTTTGAAGGGTGGAGGTGCCGCCATCACCGAAAGTCCAGTAATAGTTGCTGCCGTTCGTAGAGGTATTGGTGAAGGTGACGGTGCCCGCAAATTCGGCATGGGTGAAACTGGCAAGGGGTGCTGCAATGCCAGTAAGGGTTATCGAACTGGTGCTGTGGCAATTGTTGGTGTCGGTAACGGTGACAATAAGGATTCCGCTTGCATAAGCCTTGATGCTTTGGGTGGTAGCTCCGCTGCTCCAGGAATAGGTCAGCGGTTCACTGCTGTTAGTGGTAAGCAGCAGCGTATCGCCAAGGCAGAAAACGGGATTGGAACTTGAAGTAATGGTAGCCACTGGCAATGGATGAACGATGACATTTGTAGGAACCGAAACCGCCGTACAATTGCCTTGGTAGGTAACCGTAACGATGTAGTTTCCTGATGTTTGAATCAATATTCCCTGGTCGGTTTGGCCGTTGCTCCATTGATAGGCATATCCGTTCGATGCCATCAGATTGACGGTTTGTCCGGCACATAAACTCACCGAATCGCCTGGATTGATGGTAGGAACGGGATGAGGAAAAACGGTAACTGTCATCGCATCCGTTCCTGTACATCCCGATGAGTTGGTTACGGTAATGGTGTAAGTACCGCTGATGGAAACAGGGATGCTTTGTATGGATGCTCCATTGCTCCATTCGTATTGTTGAAAGCTGCCTACAGTCAAATTTACCGAACCGCCATCGCAAAACGAAGTTGGGCCATTGGCAGTGATGTGAGGAGAAGCCTGTGGCAAGGCGGTAACCGTATGCGTGGCAACCCCAGTACAACCATTTGCATCCGTTACGGTAACATTATAGGTGTTGGGAGAATTGATTATGATATTCTGTGTGGTGGAACCATCACTCCAAATGTAGGATGCAAATGGACCGGTAGAAAGAGTAGAATTTACTCCATTGCAGATACTTGTTATGCCATTGATACTAGGTGTTGGAGATGTATTCATTGTAATGTTTCTTGAAGCAGTGCCAGTACAACCGAATACATTTGTAACTGTGACAACATAGGTGTTTGCAGAAGATACACTTATTGATTGAGTGTTGCCACCTGTACTCCAGTTATAGGTTGTATAGGGTCCAGTGTTTAATGTTATGGAACTTCCTGAACAAATAAAGTTGGGTCCGGTAATGCTAGGGCTTGGGTTTGGATTTACAATCACACTTTGAGAGGCAACTCCTGTACATCCATTTCCATCTGTAACGGTTACTCTGTAATTTCCGGCAGCATTTATTGTTATCGTTTGTGTTGTTGAAGCATTGCTCCATATATATCCAGCATAAGATCCTGTATTCAAAGTCAATACGCCGCCTGCACAAAATGCCCCACCACCTGATATGGTAGGAGTAGGGTTTGCATTAACATTTACGGTTTGTGATGTAGTTCCAGTACAACCATTTGCATTCGAAACAGTAACATTGAATGTTCCTCCAGTGTTGACGTTTATGGTTTGCGTTGTTGAATTATTGCTCCAATGATAAACTGCAAACGAACCTGTACTTAATGTTAGTGAACTACCTGCACAAAATGCATTTCCTCCTATTATGGATGGTATTGGGTTTTGGTCCACAATAACTGTTTCCGTCCCTATTCCGGTACATCCACTTGCATTTGTAACGGTTACAGTATAGGTATTGGCAGCTCCAACCGAAATGGTTTGACTCGTAGCTCCTGTACTCCAGGAATAGGATGAATAGTTTCCTGGATTTAATGTCAACGAACCCACTGTACAAATTACACTCCCACCAGTTATAGTTGGCGTTGGAGTGGTATAAACGTTAAGACTAATGGCAGCACATTCCAAATTGGTTGTACACCCGCCTTCTCCTCTTGCAAAATAAATCGTGCTTGAGGTTGGATGCACGGTTATTGATAATCCTGAATCTATCAATGTTCCTCCGCAGGAACCGGCATACCAATACCAGTTGGTGGCATTGTTCAATGATCCAGATGTGATGGAAAGTGTAGCTGCCAATCCTCCGCAAAAATTATCATTCGATGTTGATAATGTCGGCACCTCAGAACTGTTGCAGGGCGGAGCATATTGCCAAAAATCACTGTAAGAATATGAATTGTTTCCCAATGATCCAATGCCTACATATCCCAGATTGCCAACATTAAATCCAGTTGCTCCATCTCTCGGAACTCCTCCAAAATTTGGTATTTGCGACCAAGTATTTGTAATCGGATCATACTTCCAAAAATCCGATAATACAATATTCAAATTGCTTTCGCTTCCACAGCCTACATAGCCATAACTTCCGATTGAAAATGAGGAAGCTCCATCTCTTATGGTTCCGGCAAAGTTGGCCTTTTGAGTCCAGGTGTTGGTTGCAGGATCAAATTCAAAAAAATTCAATACATCATTATGTGTGGTGTCAAATCCAAGACCAAAATACCCCTTGTTTCCAATGCTGAATCCGGATGCCAAACACCTGCCTCGAGAGGTGATGTTAGCCTTTCTTACCCATACGTCTGTCAAAGGATCATATTCCCATAAATCATTCTGGATGGAATCATGAAGGTCATAACCAAAGCCGATATATCCCTTCGAACCTATTGAAATCCCAGTTGCAAAATACCTTGGCGAACCAGGAAAATTTGCCTTTGCCGTCCACATGTTGGTAGTTGGATCATACTCATAAAAATCGTTGTTGAAATTTCCTAGGTCATATCCCGTCCCTACATATCCCTTATTTCCTACGCTAAAACCCACTGCACCATATCTGTTGGTGCCAATGAAATCCGCTTTTTGAGTCCAAGTGTTTGCAACCGGATCAAATTCCCAAAAATCATTATGAACCATCACCATTGCATCCCATCCGGTGCCCATATATCCTTTATTCCCAATTCCAAATCCAATGCCTCGCGTTCTGGCAGGTGTCGGAAAATCGGCCTTTCGCGTCCAAGTACCTTGTGCCCCTGCCAATTTTATTCCAATCATCAAGATGATCAATAAGTAAAATCTTCTTTTCATATCATTGAGTTTAAGTGATGTTTTTAATTATGCTGCAATAATAGTAAATCGAAAAGAAAGACCAAATGGTTGGGTCTGAATGCCAATTGATGGAAGAATTATTCCTAATTTTGAATGTAAATGACGATTTTCTTTGGTTTTTGACTGACTTATTCACCTGACGAACTGACTTATTCACCTGACGAACTGACTTATTCACCTGACGAAGCGACTTATTCACCTAACGAAATGACTTATTCACCTGACGAAGTGACTTATTCACCTGACGAAACGACCTATTCACCATACGAAGTGACTTCTTCACCTGACGAAATGACTTATTCACCTGACGAAATGACTTTTGCAACAGGCATAATTACTTTATAATGCCCATTTATAGCAGCCATTATAGATTAAATGAATGTTTAAAAGCCCAAAAATGGCATTAGATAGCCTTATTCATATCCTCAAAAACTATGGAGGAAATATCAGCAATGACTTTCTTCAGCTCATCATAATTCCTCCCTTTGGTCATCACGCCCAGCAAATAAGGCCTGTTCTTGTAATATACGATACCAAATTCATGGAGTTCAAGATTGTTATCTAAACCCCTTTCGCCAAATTTTCTGGGTACTTTAATGGTTTTGTCAAGATTTCTAACGATACCATCATAAAAATCGCTTTCGGATAATAATTCCAAGGCAAACTCAGACATATCGGGGCTTAAATATCCAGCATTATATAACACCCTGAAAAATCTTGAATACCCTTCTACCGAACCCAAATATTCTTGATGTAAATCGCATGGAGGCAAGTGAAGATCAGACAAAAGCTTTTGAAGCGAATTCAAGTTGATGTGGTCTAAAACAGCCATTGCGGCATCGTTGTCAGAATACGCCAAGGCATATTTCAGAAGCTCTTTGTAGGAATAATTCTTTTCTGGAGGCAAATGATGGTCAAGCATTTTTTGCTCCCCCTTGAAGTTTTTTCCATGTTGAGCAAAGTAATAGGTTTTGTTGAGAATATCAGGATTTTTATCGGCCTCCCTAAGCATCGCAATGGCGAAGGAAACCTTCATCAGGCTGGCATAATTATATTGCTCCTCATTATTGATGACAAACCATCCATCAGGCACGTCAAGAATTCTAAAATATACAGAAGCATTTCTAAGAATGTTATTGTCTTTATGCTCATTGATATAGGTATTTATCTTGTCTTTTAATGGAAAATAATCTTCATTTTCAGTGGTGGTTTCAACAAGCATCAATGGTTTTACCAAAGTCTTCGTATTCTCTCTGATGATATTGTATGGCAAGTTGCAATTCTCAATAGTATCGATATTAAGGGCTAATGGCTTATTGAAATGATTGATGTAAATATTGAATGGCAAGGCCACTGCCAGTACAATAATGATTACCCAATAAAGTGGAATTTTCTTTTTATAAAAATCCCATTTGTATTTTAATTTTTTCATTGCTGATATTTATTAAGAAACTTTATTCATTTCATCAAAAATCATCTTAGAAATTGTACTTATTATTTGGGATAGTTCGACTTCGTTCGCACCCTTGGTCATGATGCCTAGAAGATAAGGGTGGTTATTACAATATACGATTCCAAATTCATGCAATTGTGAATTCTTGGCAGTTTTGGTAAGCGAGAAGTGATGTGCAACCACCACCCCAGTGTCTAATTGTTTCATTATTCCATCCTTATAATTTGAATGAGTCAATACTTCCATCGCATATTCTGCACTGTTAATGGTAAGAAAGCCAGCATTATAAAGAACTTTTATAGGTCGAGAACAATCCTGAACATTCATCAAGTAATCCTTTTCATTCTTGTCAGGCATAGGGCATCCAAATGCTTTATAAACACTTCTTAAAACATCATGGTCTAAATATTGATTCAATGATATGGTTGCATTTTCATCCGAGTTGGCTATCATATTATAAACAAGACTACCAATGGTATAATATTTCCCATTTTCAAGAATGATGTTATCATATCTGGATTTCTCTGCATTAGGGAGTTTATCATACAATACCTTTCTCTCCAATAGCCCACGACTTTTTTCATTTTGTTTCAATAAAGCAATCAATTTGGAAACCTCCATCAGATGAGTTGGATTATACGTTTCTTTCTTATTAATGGAAAACTGTGTATTGTCATTCAATGAGCAATAATAAATGGATACTGATTGCGCCTTGGAATTCTTTTTTGCATTTTCAATAAAGCCAACAAGCTTTTCTTTCAAGGGATCGTATTTATTGTCCTCCTCTTTCAAATCAGACATCAATAATGGATGAGTCAACTTATAATCATGCTCTCGAACCAAGGTTAAGGGAGTGATGCATTTTGTTTTCTTTGTTTCTTGTACAACTGTGGCGGTGCTAAACTGCTTGCTGATCTGGTCAATTCCAAAAAGAATTAAAAGGGTTAGTATCAATGCCCAATAAACAGGTATCTTTCTATTAAGAAAAAATTTATTGTTCAATGCGGAAGCTTCCATAAAATATTTATCCTTTTGTGATGCAAAAATTACTCGGCAAAATTAGGCTAAAGTAAGCTATGATTATTATGATTTTATTTAGAATTACTTAGGTTAAACATAGAAAGGAGCGTTATTTTTACGCAGTTAAAACGTAAATACGTACTTTATGCCTAATAACGAAGCAAATACTTAAGGCTTATGAAGTTTTGTCAAATTAATGAAATACCTTTTGTTGCAGTATATAATTAACGATTGCTCTGCAAGGTACCTTTTGCTGCAATCGGAACTTATGGATTGGTCTGCAAGGTACCTTTTGCTGCAATCGG
>CAIWCG010000293.1 GCA_903911135.1 uncultured Bacteroidota bacterium | reverse complement strand
GCAGATCGAATTATTGCAAACTTAGAAATAAAGCCAAGTCAACAAAAAATAAAGGAAATTTATCAACAAATTATCGTCCTCGGTACAATTAATGAAATGGCGGCGTAAGGAAAGTTACCGGAGTATTGATCATAAAACCTTAAACTTTTGATACAAAACCAACACCTCCTATTCCATCACCTGCACCTTTTGAACCAAAACCTGAAGGTTTTATCGTAAAAGCGATTCCTTTTTCCGAAAAAGCGATTCCTTTTTCTTGGCCACCTGCACCTTTTAGCCCATTTGCTGCATCAAATCCAAAAAAAGCGATTGCTTTTTCTAAATAAGCGATTCCTTTTTCAGAATAAGCAATCGCTTTTTATAGAAAAGGTGCAACAAAAATCGTTTTACCTGCATGTAATCGGAAAAAAGGAATCGCTTTTTCGGAAAAAGGAATCGGTTTTTCAAGATAAGCTTAACCTTTTATGATAAAAGGTGCAGGTTTTGCCATATAAGCTACAGCAAATACCGTTCTACCTTCATCTTATGACTGAAAAGCTTCATCAGATGGTTTATAAGTTTAATCTGATGATTCATCATTAATGATCATAAATGAATAATCTTAACCATTAATAAAAACCAATGAACCTCATCAGCCAAAAGCTCAACAATCGTTGCCACCACCTGAAAGCGATTGGTCATCATCAAAAACAAATAATAATTATAGATGAGCATTTGAAGTATTATTGTTTAGTTTTACGCCCAAAATTGCAGCAAATTCAAGAGAACCTCCGAGAATGAACAAATATGCCCGAACTTGTCTTTCAATAGCTTTATTGCTTGCGTTTTTTGGTGTAGCTGCTCAAAAAAAAGGTCAAGACCGCCTCGATTCTCTTATGGCCGTTCTTCCAAATGCTGCCGAAGATACGTCGAAAGTGAATCTTTTGGTGGATATTTCGATAACTTGTTCGAACATATCTGTAGATGATGGCCTGAAATATGGAAATAAAGCGCTGGAACTGGCAGAAAACATGGCTTGGCAGCAAGGAATTGCCAATGCAGATAGGGCTCTTGCATTGAATTATCATGCCGTTCCGGATTTTCCTCAAGCTCTTGCCCATTTTCTTAAAGCTTATCGCATGTATGAGGCACTTGATAATAAACGGGGTGTAATAAAATGTGTCAATGCCATAGCTGCCCTCTATCAGGAGCAAAGTGATTTTGCAAAAGCTCTGGAATATGATTTTTTAAGTCTTAAAATCAATGAAGAAGCTGGAGATAAGGCCGCCATGGGTGCAAATTATAGCAATATAGGTTTGGTTTATCAGAATTTATCTGATTATCCCAATGCTTTGGAATATGATTTCAAGTCATTGAAAATACATGAAGAGCTGGGAGATAAAGACGGAATAGCGCGGAGTTTGGGTTCTATAGGAGTAGTTTTTCAGAATCAGGCAGATTATCCAAAAGCCATAGATTATTTTACAAGAGCCTTGAAAATATGTGAAGAAATCGGTTTTAAACGTGGAATAGGTAGGAATTATACTAATCTGGCCATCGTTTATGAGGCACAATCCAACCTTAAGGCTGCACTGGAATATGATTATAAGGCACTTTCCATCAATGAAGAAGTAGGAAACAAGCAAGGATATGCAAAGGATTTGAACAACATCGGGCTTATCTATAGAAAGCAATCGGATTTCGGCAAAAGCCTGGATATTTTGTTCCAAGCCCTGCAGGTGGCCGACCAACTCAAGAACCGGTTGGTCTATGCCATTACGCTCGGAAACATTGGGGAAACCTATCTGCAGCTTACCGATGACGTTAATGACCAGCAGCTGAAGAAAATCCTTTCCGGCAACAAGCTTAAGGCGCTGGACCTTGCGAAAATATATACCGACAGTGCCCTGGTTTTGAATAAACGCATGGGCGATTTGAACAAGCTGAAGGATAACTATCAGACCATGAGCAAGATTCAGACCAAGCTGGGCGATGTGAACGGGGCACTGGAGAACTACAAGAAATATGTGGCCTCTAAGGATTCGGTTTATAACACCGACAAGGACAAGCGATTGACGCAGCTCTCGATGCAATACGAATTCAATAAAATTCAGGATTCGATAAGGGCAGCCCAATCGAAAATGGAACTCATGCATGCCTCAGAATGGAAAAAGCAGAAGGTGTGGAACATCATCTTAATCGGTTTTTCCATCCTGCTGTTGCTTGTAGGGTGGCTTCTTTACAATCGATTCAAGCTGCAGAAGAAAGTGGAGCAGCAGCGTGCGATCATTGAAGAAAGGCAACGGATAGGCAGCGAAATGCATGACGATTTGGGTTCGGGCCTGTCGAAAATATCGCTGTTGAGCCAGCTTTTGCAACAAAACCCATCGCCTTCGGAGGCAAAGGTGCACCTCGACAAGATAACCCAATCCACAGAAGAGATGATTGACAAGATGGGTGAAATAGTTTGGGCACTTAGCACCAAAAACGATACGCTGGAGAATCTGGTGGTGTACATAAGGCAGTACGCCATGGAGTTTTTCGACTCCACCCCCATCGAATGTAAGGTTTTGATTCCCGATGAACTCTCCGAGGTACCCCTTGATGGCGAATTGCGACGAAATATATTTCTGGTGGTAAAGGAAGCATTGCATAATGTATTGAAGCATTCGGCAGCCAGCAAGGTGGAAATAAATTTTGTTTTGCCAGATGGTAAATTTGAAATCCTTATCAGCGATAATGGCAAGGGCATCGACCTATCTTCTATCTCCATCCTCGGAAACGGATTGCAAAACATGAAAAAGCGCATGGAAGACATTGGTGGGTTATTGGAGATAAAAAACATGGTGGGCACTTCAATAAAAATCCAATTGCCTATAGCGTTTTAGGTGTCATTACACAAAATAGTTATTTTAAAACTGTTGCCATTGGATAATTTTGCCGCATAAATTTAACACGAAATGATCAAGGTTGCCATAGTAGAAGATACGGATGATATCCGTGAAGCCATGAAGGTCATTATCAATGGCAGTGAGGGATTCAATTGTTCCCATGTCTATAACAATGGTGATCTTGCCTTACTCGAATTGCCGAACATTGCTGTTGATGTGGTGCTTATGGATATCAACATGCCCGGCAAGTCTGGGATTGAATGCGTAAGGATATTGAAGGAGAAGATGCCCGCTACCCAATTCCTTATGGTGACTGTCTATGATGATATTGACAATATCTTTAATGCCTTAAAGTCTGGAGCTACGGGATATCTGCTTAAGAAAACATCAGCTGCCCAATTGCTTGAAGCCATAAAGGAATTGCATAACGGCGGTTCTCCCATGAGTACCGGAATTGCGAGATGCCTTGTTGCTTCTTTACAGAACAGAAAGGACAATACCGATATGCTTACGGATAGGGAACGGGAGATTTTACGGTTGCTGTCGAAGGGATTTTTGTATAAGGAAATCGCCGCCAAATTGGAGATAAGCCTTGATACCGTAAAGAAACATATACAGAATATTTATGGAAAACTTCAAGTGCAAAACAAGACCGATGCATTGAACAAGGCTTTTCCAAAATAAAAACACCTTTTACATGCCGTATAAAAACAAATAAAAAAAAGGAAGCCTTATTAGGGATTCCCATTTTTCTTATAGTTAATGATGATAAGTTTAGTGATCGATAGACCTTGGTTAACTTTTAATAAAAAAAGGAAGGCCGTCTAACCCTTCGGCCTCCCTACCAATGAAAAAATCACATACAAAAAATTGGGAAAACAAAAACAAAATCTCGATAAGTCAATCAATGTCATGATGGGTGAAAAATGAGTCAATATTATATACGATTGCACAAACAAAAACTACAATTATTCATACACCTAATTTACATTCATGATTAAATTCCTTAAGCCTACTTCATCAAGAAGAACAATTTTTTTACCTTTCTTAAGGATAAATCCTTCCTGTTCGAATTTGGTAAGGTTCCGTATTACATTTTCCATCTCCACTCCAGCCAATTCAGCGATCTCCATTCTTGTCAATGCGGCATTTAGAGAGTTATCCTCTTTGTTTAAACCGAATACATCCTTTATGTCAAGCAATGCTTCGGCTACCTTTTCTCTACAATCAAGCAAACTTGTGTTTTTCAGCCTGAACTCCAATTTCTGCAATTCAGTCACATAAAATTTCATGACCATGTAACTTAATTTTGGGTTCTGCATAAAAATTTTAAACATGTTTTCATTGTCAATGAAGCAAAGTATAGAATCTTCAATAGTTACAGCACTGACGGGATAGGTTTCGTGAGTCAAACAATGATGACCAACAAAATGTCCATCATTTGCCATTCTAACGATCCTATATTTCCCATGCATTTCGTCAGAAACAATTTTTACCTTACCCTTCTGTATTACAAAAACGCCATGTACATTATTCCCTTCTCTAAATAAATATTGACCTTCCTTTTCGAAGTTCTGATCCTTAACAAGATCTAATTTATTTAGAAAATTAGTATCACAATGTTGCTTTAAAAGGCAACTTGGATTCTCACAATCGATGCAACTGATAATTTTAACCATAGTTTTGTTTAATAAATAGGGGGAAGCTTATAAACTTCCCCCTATTGGTTTATTTAAGAAAATATTTATTAATAAATTGATGATTCATATCCATTAATACTAAATCAATCAATTATTAATTACTTGACAATTTTGTAAATCTCTTTACAACTGTAGTCTCACCATTAGAAATTCTAATAAGATAAATACCTGAATTTATTGTACTTAATGAAATTGTTGTATTATCATTTACCAATTGATAATGATAAACAACCTGTCCATAAATATCGATGATATCCAAGTTTAATGAACTGCTGCTTCCAAATTTAGATGTAATGTTCAATTCATCAGTTGCAGGGTTTGGAAATACCATAAACTTATCAGATACATTTTTAATATCATTTACACCTGTTGAATTAAAGACATAAGGAACAGAAACAGATGTACAACCATTGGCATCAGTAATAACAACAGTATAGTTTCCATTTACTGGCACAATATAACTATTTGAAGTTGCACCATTAATGATATTGCCATCTTTATACCATTGGTAAGTAAGACCAGCAGATGAATGCAAGGTATCAAAAGTTACTGTTATTGTAGGAACTGCAGGTGCTGGATACAACAAAACATTAACGCTGGAAGTAGAGGTACAACCATTATAGTCTGTTACATTTAAAACATAAGTTGTTGCAACAGTTGGGCTGGCAGCAGGATTGGCGATTACAGCAGAGTTGAGAGCGGTTGCTGGACTCCAAGAATAAGCATAAGGTGAAGTACCGCCAGTAGCAGAAGGATTTCCACCTATTGTGATAGGTGCACCACTGCAAGTAGTGTCATTTGTTCCCGCACTTGCAACAACACCAGAAGTGGGTTGGGTAATGGTAGCACTTGCTGTTTGAGGAGTGCAGCCATTAGCATCCGTTACAGTTACACCATAAGTGGCATTTGCAAGACCAGTAATTGAAGCTGTGGTTGCAGAATTTGACCAAAGATAGAAATATGGGGGTGTACCACCACTTGGCAAGGCAGTTACAGAACCGGTGCTTGCTCCCAAACAACCAACATTAACTTGCGAAGTTGTAGCTGTTAAAGCAGAAGATGGTTGAGAAATAATAACATCTCTATTTAGAAGACAATTGTGTGCATCAGTAATAGTCAAATGATAAGTACCAGCAGCAAGCCCAGTTAAATTTGCGTTTGTTCCACCCGTTGACCATAAATAGTAATATGGTGTTGTTCCACCTGAAGGAGCAACAGTTGTTGAACCTGTGCTTGAACCGAAACATAATACATTGGACAAAGCACTTGTCATACTTGCAAGTATATTTGGCTGTGTAATCGCAACAACTTGTAATCTTGTACATGCATTACCATCAGTAACTGTTAAAGTATAATTTCCAGCTGTAATGCTTGATAATGAATTGGTTGTTCCTCCGTTCGACCATAGGTAAGCATAATTAGTTGTTCCGCCAGTTACAATTATGGTTGCTCCACCATTATTGCCACCATTACAATTGATATTGGTTTGCGAGCCAATGGTTGTTGCTAATGCGGCAACTGGTTGAGTAATTGTAACCACCTGGGTTTGTGTACAAAGATTTGCATCAGTTACAGTTAAGGTATAACTTCCTACTGCAAGATTTGAAAGGGATGTGGTTGTACCACCATTAGACCAAATATATGATAAAGGTGAAGTGCCGCCAGTTGCAGTAACAGCTGCAGCACCTGTTGTATTTCCAAAGCAAAGCACATTTGTTTGAGAAGCAATAGAAGTAGTTAATGCAGTAGGATTTGTTATGGTAACGATAGCAGGTGAATAGCAAGCTGGAGGAGTGGCAACTCCAGAAAGAATAGAAGCACCAAAGACAGAACAGGTATAAGTTCCAGGTGCCAAACCAGTTGCAGCAGCCGTAGTTTGAACAGGGGTTGTAGTCCAAGAATAGGTGTATGGAGTATATCCGCCAGTAGCGGTAACAGACGCAGTTCCATTGTTAGCATTATTACATCCATTTGATTGGGTAGAAATTGAAGCAATAATAGCTGTTGGTTCAGTAATAGTAACTGTAACAGAATCCAATGAACCAGGGCAAGTTCCTGTGGCAACGCACTTCCATGTTCCTGGTTGAAGAGTTGATACCGATGAAGTAGTCAAAATAGGAGTAGTATTCCAAGCATATGTAACTGTTCCACCTCCAACTTTTGAAACTTTTGCATACCCATTATTTGCACCATTACATGTTGCATTTGTTACATTCCAAGAGAAATTATATAAATGAAATGGAACCTGATCTACCATCGTTGTCTTTACAATTGCACTACAACCTGCAGCATCGGATGCTGTAACAGTTAAAGTCAATGGTGTTGTAACGCTTGCAGTATTTGTTGTTGCACCTGTTGGGGACCATGCATAGGTATATGGTGAAGTTCCTCCAGTTGGGGTGCATGTTGCTACGCCTGTCCCACCAGGACATGTTGGAACAGTCTGTGCAGATATGGTTGCATTAAATGCATTTTGCATTGTTAAAGTTAATGTTCGTGATGCCAATAAAGCATCCGTAACAACTACGGTGTAGGTACCAGCAGAAAGTCCATTTGCCGCTTGAGTAGTTTGAACAGGTGTAGTATTCCAAGAATAAGTATATGGAGGTGTTCCATAAGATGCATTAACTTGGGCTGAACCATTATTATTAGGTGCACAAGTTGGCTTAACAACATTCGTAAAATTTAATGCAAGATTTTCTGTCAAAGCTAATGTTGAGGTAAAAACTGAATCACCTGGCCATGTTGATCCATCGTAAAGACCATTGTCACTTTGATTTCCATTAGCTGCAACAGCAGCCATATAAAAACTTACTGCACCGCTTCCAGCTGCAGGAGCAATCCATTGGAATGTCCAACTTTTGGTATTGAAGTTAGCGGCACTACCCCCTGTTCCAATGCTTCCTAACATGCAAGGAATTGGAGGAACATTCTGAACAGCATTGCTTGAATCTCTCTGTGTAATCCAAGATTTTCCAGGTTCTGCGGCTGCAGTAATAATCCATGTTGAATCATTTTTAATTAATGTTCCCATGAAAGTACCTGTTGAAGTTTGACAGCTAGCTTCAAAACCATGGCGATAGCCTTTTGAATTACAGGATACCGTAATGTTATAAGTTGCACCAGGAACATAACCACTTGCTGGAACATCGGATGAAATCCAACCAGTTCTTGCAAATGGACTTGCAAATGTGTTATGACAACCATTCCAACAGGTAGCTCCCGTAGCAAATCCACTTATGGAATCGCGAGGACCCCCAGAACGATCCTGTGGCAATGAAGATTTTGATCTTGAATCTGCCTTTTCAAATGTACCAACCATTACTGACACAACGACAGCAATGACGAAAATGTAAATTAGTGTATTTTTCATTTCTTTATTTTTTAATTGTTTATAATTTTTTATTGTAAATAATATTTGTTTTAAACTTATAGTAAATTTTATTCATACTTTGGGTTCCTTTAATCTCGGTCTTATTAAGATTAAAAATCTTAACCATCATCCGGTATTTCAATTTGGTGTGTTCTATTTATCATAGTGGTATTTTGGTATTTTGAACTATCGACAAAAAAGTGCTTTTATCCACCCATTTATAATTGCCATGAATAGTAAGCAAAGAGGTATCTATTGGATTGAAGTCAACCTTCTTAGCCTCCAAAATCATCGGCAAACCATATCTTGTATCCTGATATTCCATTAATAAATAATTAAAATCCTTGTATGGACTGTTACCTAAATATACCCGGATTTTGCTATAAAAATAGATATCGAATTTCTTATTGTGAGTTAAATCTTTAACAACTGCCTTATTACATTCCAGTCCTGCAATCATTTTAGTTTCTGTAGTTGGTTCTATTTTTATTTCAGGACTATTTTCCTGTTCCTTTACCTCTTCCGGTGTATCAGAAAAAGCAAAGTTCTCGCCAAGAGTATTGATCATCATGGATGTAAACTTCTTATTCTTATCATCCAACAGATTTACCATTTGAACCATTCCCATCGCGTTGGTAATAAAGGAGGCCTTGGTACCTTTAAAAAACAAATTTGTTTCATGTGGCAACATCAATTTATCTTTATATGGATTATCCTCTGAATAGGTAATCTTGTAAATAATTGAACCTTCACCATTATATGCCTTTGATTCTTTCGAGCTAAGAGTTCTCACGAATCCATACCCAAATGCGAGGAAGAGAATAATGATTAAAAATATTTGCCTTTTCATTTTAATAATCGCTTATATTTTATAAGCTAATTTACAGCGGCAAAATTATATCTGCATCAATTTGATTAAAATGACAGATATCAGAACGTTATATGATAATTGTCAAGATTAACTAATTGAATCAACAACCAAATAGGTGTGTAAAAAACAGGAAGCCACATGTCGAGGATTTTGATGGATTGAAACGAAATTTCGCATACTATATATTATGACTAATACCCATTTCACTTCAATTAAACGATTTTGTCATCTACTGAAAGTTAGAATTAGCTTACTTTTTCAATTTAGTCATACCGATTTTTGGCGGATAGCCTTAAACTTTCTGTTTAGCCATACCGACATTTGGTGGACACCCTAAAACTTTCTGTTTAGCCATACCGCGATTTGATGGATAGCCTTAAACTTTCTGTTAAGCCATTCGGAAATTTAGCAGAGTGCCATAATTGAAATTTTCAGGTTATCAAGCTAAATCATACCTGACAATTGTTCAAAACGATAACCCTCAACACCATTAATCCAACCCATTTCTTCTATAATTAGCATATCTTGAAAAGTGAAAACCGGTCCTATATACAATCTTTATTAACCAGTACATTCAACTTTCATTTAATATGATCATAAGACAACAATACTTGTTTTATATCAAGTGAAAGCATGATATTTTCAGGATGATTTTTATCATTCATATCCATGACGAATATCCTATACCTAGGAAGTATTCGGTTATAATTTTGCCTCGGTAAAAAACAGATAAATTCTTGACAACAAACAACAAAGAAAAGATGACAACAAGAAACAATAATTTGGATGCATAAAAAACAAATATATTAAAAACAATTAAAAACTATTTACAATTTAAAATTAAAAAAAATGAAAACGTTAAAAAATTCAGATGGAAAAATCGTTAGAAAACAATCACGATTTTTGAAAATTGCAGCAGTGATTGCTGTATTGGTCTCAACCTTATTCATCACAAAATGCAATAAGGACGTAGTGGTAGTTCAAACTTATAGCGTAT
>CAIWCG010000292.1 GCA_903911135.1 uncultured Bacteroidota bacterium | reverse complement strand
TTATAAAGCTCATTCGAAGCCACCTGCCGTCAAAGCATAGCCCCGATAGTAGCGGCAGCCCGCTGCTTTGTGTCGGTTTTGGGGATGCAGCGGCTACAGCGGATAGCGGGACGTAGATGGGACGAGTAGAGGATATAGGCTCCAAATTGGAATTATAAATGATGAATTATAGATTATAAATTAAGGGGGAAGGAGGATGTGAGGAGGAATGGGGCTGCTTGCAAGTGCATTTATTTTGGGGAGGATTGCTGCAATTCCTAATTTCATCTATATTTGCCGCTTCTATAACGAACGAATGGGAATGGATACAATCAATAAATACTTGCGACGGGGGCTGTTTGCTGCCGTCTTTTTGATGGCGATGAACTGCTTTGGCGGCGGCTTTCAGCTGAATACGCAAGGTGCAAAAGCGCTGGGCATGGGTGGATTGTTTACGGGTGTGGCCAACGATGCCACCTGCATTTATTTTAACCCGGCTGGCATGACGGACCTGAAATTCCGACATGAACTCTATACCGGCGTTTCGCTTATTTTCCCGATGATTTCCATCCAGACCACTGCGGTGAGCAACACGGACCAGAATTCTCCGGTGGCCACTCCGCTCCAAGTTTTTTATGCCTACAAATACAATGGAAATTGGAGTTTCGGACTGGGGATAAACAATCAGTTTGGCTCTAAGGCGTCCTATCCCGACGATTGGCAGGGGAGGAATATCGTGCAGTCGCTGTCGCTGAAAACATATATGTTTCAGCCTACGGTGGCCTATAAGTTCGATGAGCACTTCTCGGTAGGTGGAGGTTTTGATTATGTGTTGGGCTCCTTTGATTTAAGACGTGCGATGCCGCTGCAGGCTACCAATAGACCGGAAGGCGAACTGCATCTTTCAGGAAACGGAAGCTGCGTGGGATATAATCTTGGCGTATTGGCTACGAGTAAAAATATCGGCACCCTGGGAATAAACTTCCGCTCGAAACTTAAAGTGGACTTGAAAAATGGAGATGCCAGCTTCACGAATATCCCGGTAGATGTTTCGAACATGTTCCCTGCCTCCACCAGTTTCAATTCGTCGGTGACTTTGCCAGCGGTGCTTTCCATAGGCATCAGCCATAAGTTCCTGAACGACCGATTGACGGTGGGTTTTGATTTCTGGAGAACCTTCTGGAGCAGTTATGATACACTTAAATTCTCCTTCGCCAACCCGACTACACCCGAAGTGGTTTCGCCAAGGAGCTATAAGGATGTAAATTATTTTGGCTTGGGCGGAACTTATGTTTTAAGCAGCAAATTTGCCGTAAGGGCTGGTGGCTTTTATGATTTTTCACCCATACAGGATGGTTATGTTAGTCCTGAACTGCCCGATGCCAACACCATTGGCTGGGCCATCGGAGGTAGTTATAAACTTAGCAATCGCATCGCTTTCGATCTGTCATTCCTAAATTATAACCTGACCATGACCCGTTCATTTACCCAAGCAGGTTTCTCCGGCACCTATCATAAAATCATTTCGGTACTTGATTTTGGAGTGAATTTCTCTTTTGGCCAACGCGTTTTTGCCAAAGGTGAATTGGAAGTAAACGACGCAAAATAATTTCATTGATGAGGGAAGCGCCCACCAATAAAATCATCCAGTTCTTAGGGATATTATTCTTTGGATTTCTATTTTACCTGTCCATCGTTTTTTATAAGGAACGGATGCTAAGTTTCGACCCTGCCTACTTCTCATTTCAGATATTGGATTTCCGAAGGTTCTTCATTGCCTTGGGCCGATGGGGCTCCATCTTCTCCGAGATCATACCATTTATAGCCTTCAAGACTCATTGTTCGTTGCCCACTTTTCTTAAGATATATTCAGCCTCATTCATACTCAATTATTATCTGATATTTCTGTTTATCACAGTGATATTAAAAAATTATCGAGCAGGAATCGTTTTCATGCTATCATTATGCCTCGGCTTTAGATTGGTGTTTTATTATCCTACACAAGAATTGTATATCGGCATCGCCTTATCAGTATTGTTGTGGGCCATCATTGCTCCGCAGAATCCATATCTTTCAAAATTAAAACGCCGGTTGGCTACCATTACCTCGCTGCCCTTGATTTTCACCATATCCTACTGCCATCAGTTGGCGTTTTTCACCATTATGTTCGCTCTCGCTTTTGAATTGATCTATCAAAAACGATGGAAAGACATTCACATCTGGATACCGATAGCATTTACTTTCATTTGGTTTTTCATCAGAATTGAATTTCTCACCACATCCGAATACGAACAAGAGAAACTGATTACTTTCAACTTATTGACTGACGGAATGAGACACTTCTTTCATCTTTCAGGATGGACCTACTTCCACAACTTTTTCCTCCATTCATTAAAGACGTTATGCGCTGTGATTTTCCTAGTCATGCTGATAATGGTTTTGTTGAAACGGTGGTTATTGCTAAGTTTTTCTATGCTGTTCATGCTAGGATTCCTGGTGTTGATAGTAATTATTTATGCCGGTGGGTCCAACCCATTGTTTTACGAAAACTATTATCCCCCCTTTGGTTTCTTCGCCGCGGTTATGCTGATGTATTTGATATTTGAGCGGTTCCCCCAATCCCTGACCATAACCATCATTTCTGTGTTGCTATTATTGAATCTTAAAGGCATCTACAATGCACACGCCTTGCAAACAGAACGAGTCAATTATCTCGACAGACTTACTGCTTATGGAAGAAAACTCCCTCAAAAGAAATACCTTCTGAACCTTAAAAACATCCCCATCGATGTCGTTACCATACAAGGTTTCATTCCATTCGAGACCATGCTCTATTCCAGCCTCCAAAACCCCGATTCAGCAGTAACTTTCTATTGGGCAAATGACATCAACCAATACGATTCTTTGCTGAATAGAGAAAACGGCTTCCTCGGTCCAGACTTCTGCGTCACCTGGTTCACCACCAACAACATGAACCGAAAATACTACCACTTCCCCAAAACAAATTACATGAAAGTCAACACCCCACAAACAGCTCCCGACTTCCAAGAATCCATCTTCAACAACAAAAACGTCACCCTCCAAGCCCTCAAAAACGAAATCCACTCCAGCACCTACAATTTCGTCGTCGCACCCATAAAAATCACCAACACATCAGGCAAAACCATCTACTCCACACCCGACGGACCACACCCCATCTTCATCACCTACCACATCTACGACACATCCGGCCGAATCCTCTATTGGAACAATGCCCGTTCCATTCTCGAAGTTGACATAAACACCGAATACACACAAGGCCTTATGGTGTATCTTCCACCAAAAAAAGGAACCTACATCATAGAAGCCGACATCGTCACAGAAGGGCTTCGATTTTGGAACATAAACAGCAGGTTCAAGTTGGTTTACGATTAGAATCCTATTTTTATTGATGATTATATTACCATGATGGCACTGCTGAAGCAGATGCAATTATTGTATAATAATCAAAAATATTATTTAGATAAATTTAATATTCATTGATGATCAATAATTATTATCAATGATAAAAAATACCCTATTTATGCTTGAGACCTTCAAATGCATGCATTTGACGTCCAATCTCATGCATTTGTATTTCAAATTCAAACCTATGACAAAATTTCTTAAACCTACCCGCTTTTCAATCATCAAAAGCAATTAAACTAACAAATGTATGGATATCTTTCATTCAGTAATGAAAACTTCTTGTCCAATGTTTTTAAAAAATATTAATTTTGCCGCCGCAAATGACATACGAACAATTAAAAGATTTAAAAGAGCGAGTTGACGCCTTGAGGAGGCATCTTTGACGTGAATACCAAGCTAACGGAAATAGCTCATGAGGAGCAAATTAGCCATTCGCCCGGTTTTTGGGATGACCCAAAGGCAGCGGAACTGTTGCTTCGTTCCATAAAATTGAAGAAATATTGGACCGATTCCTTTTCCAAAACCGAAAAATCGGTGGATGATTTGAATGTGATCTTTGAATTTTTCAAGGAAGGCGAGGCAACAGAATCGGAGGCAGACAAAATTTATGGCGATGCCTTGAAATTGATTGAAGATTTGGAATTCAAGAACATGCTTGGTGGCGAAGAGGACCATTTGAGCGCCATTTTGCAGATAAATTCGGGAGCTGGCGGAACAGAAAGCAATGACTGGGCTGAAATGTTGGTACGAATGTATATTCTTTGGGGCGAAAAAAATGGTTTCAAGGTAGCAGAAGTTGACAGGCAACCAGGTGAAGTGGCTGGAGTGAAATCATGCACCTTGGAGTTCGATGGGGATTATGCCTATGGATATCTCAAGGGCGAAAATGGTGTACACCGACTTGTAAGGATATCGCCATTTGATGCCAATGCGAAACGACATACCTCGTTTGCATCTGTTTATGTTTATCCATTGGTGGACGATTCCATAAACATCGACATCAATCTGGCTGATGTATCTTTTGATACTTTTCGAGCCGGTGGCAAGGGCGGACAGAATGTGAATAAGGTGGAAACAGCCGTTCGTTTGCATCACGGCCCGAGTGGCATCATCATCGAATGCCAGAAAGAAAGAAGCCAGAATCAAAACAAGGAAACAGCATTGAAGATGTTGAAATCGCAGCTCTATGAATTGGAAATAAGAAAACGAAATGAGGCCAAGGCAGCAGTAGAATCGACAAAAAAGAAGATAGAATGGGGTTCTCAAATCAGGAATTATGTAATGCATCCTTATAAACTTGTGAAAGATTTAAGGACTGATTATGAGACTTCGAATGTAAATGCGGTAATGGATGGTGATTTAAATGATTTTATAAAAGAGTATTTAATGGAATATGGCAAAAAGTAAGAAAAATCTGTTTACTATTTATCACAACCCCCGATGCACGAAAAGCAGGGAAGTGTTGGATATCCTGAAGTCAAAAGGCGTGGAGATAAAAATCGTGAAATACCTGATTGACCCACCTACCTATGCCGAATTAAAGGATATGCTTATGAAACTCAACATGAGGCCGATGTATATTCTTCGTAAGGAAGAGGACTTGTACAAGAAGAAATTCAAAGGAAAGTATTTTACCGATGACGAGTGGACAAAAATCCTGATAGAAAATCCTATCCTCATCGAACGTCCCATTGTCATCAAGGATAATAAGGGAGTGCTTTGCCGCCCACCAAGAAAGGTATTGGAATTGTTCCAAACCGATAAAGACGAATAAACCCGATTGTGGATTGGGTGGAAGATTAAGAACGGTGTTTACAATTCTCCATTTCAATTGCAGTCACAAATAATAAATAATATGGAATATAGAATTGAAAAAGACACTATGGGACCTGTACAGGTGCCCATGGACAGGTATTGGGGTGCTCAAACGGAGCGTTCCAGAAACAACTTCAAGATTGGTGGCCAAAGGATGCCCGATGAAGTGATCAAGGCTTTTGCCATCCTCAAGAAAGCTGCGGCAATGACCAACAACGAATTGGGTGTATTGCCAAAAGAAAAATGTGACATCATCTGCCAGGTATGCGATGAGATTCTGGAAGGTAAACTGGATGGAGAATTTCCATTGGTGGTATGGCAAACCGGAAGCGGAACACAGTCTAACATGAATGTGAATGAAGTCATTGCCAACCGTGCCCATGTAATTTTAGGAGGTAAGCTGACAGATGAAAAGAAGTCGATACATCCGAATGACGATGTAAACAAATCGCAATCATCAAACGATACTTTTCCTACTGCAATGAGCATTGCTGCCTATAAGATCATCGTTGAACATACTGTGCCTAACATCAAGCTGTTGCATAAAACCCTTGCCTCCAAGGCAGAATCTTTCAAAGGCATCGTAAAGATTGGTCGTACGCATCTTATGGATGCCACACCGCTTACACTCGGTCAAGAATTTTCAGGATATGCAGCCCAACTGAATCATGGTGTCAATGCCATCAACAATACCTTGGCTCATCTTTCCGAATTGGCTCTTGGCGGTTCGGCTGTTGGCACAGGGCTGAATGTTCCAAAAGGATATTCCGAACTGGTGGCAAAGAAAATTTCCGAACTCACCAAGCTCCCATTCATCACGGCACCAAATAAATATGAGGCTTTGGCAGCTCACGATGCCATGGTCGAAACCTCTGGAGCTTTGAAAACTGTTGCCGTTTCGATGATGAAGATTGCCAACGACATCCGTTTGTTGGCTTCCGGTCCTCGTTGTGGCATCGGTGAAATTCTCATCCCCGAAAACGAACCTGGTTCTTCCATCATGCCTGGCAAGGTAAACCCAACCCAGTCCGAGGCCATGACGATGGTTTGTGCACAGGTGATGGGCAATGATGTGGCAATAAATGTAGGTGGCATGAACGGCCATTTCGAACTCAATGTCTTCAAGCCGGTCATCATTTACAACCTGCTTATTTCTGCCCGATTGATAGGCGATGCCTGCAATTCCTTCAACGAACATTGTGCCGAAGGCATCGAGCCGAACCTACCTGCCATCAAGCAAAACCTGGAGAATTCCCTGATGCTGGTTACGGCCCTGAATACCCACATAGGATATGAAAACGCAGCCAAGATAGCCAAGAAAGCACATAAGGAAAACTTGACCCTCCGACAGGCCGCCATCGAATTGTCGCTCCTCACCGACGAACAATTCTCGCAATGGGTGATAGCCGAAAAGATGGTTTAAGATAGCCCCAATAATCTTACCGACAAACTGGGTATTCAGGCAACTGAATACCCAGTTTTCATTGCTACCCATCCCTCGCATTTATAATTCATCATTTATAATTTCCATTTGGAGCCTATATCCTCCACTCGTATCATTGCCAGTCCCGCTATCCGCTGTAGCCGCTGCATCCCCATTTCCGAAACAAAGCAGCGGGCTGCCGCTACTATCGGGGCTATGCTTTGACGGCAGGTAGCCTCGAAATTAGCTTTACCTAAGTGGAATTTTTGGTAATGTTCAGACTCAAAACTCCATCAAAATAGCATGACATGTGTCATAATACTGCATGACGCAAGTCAGGTCATTCGGATAATAACCGACCTACTTTTGTTGCCTCGAAAGTAAAATTATAAACCTTTAAAAGAAAAAGTAAAATGAAAAACGTAGTATCCAATTTCCACATCGTTTTAAACCTTGGAAAGAAAACAGTTAACGAACTTATTTCGCTCGCTTATGGAATCAAAACCACTGGCGATGTCACGGTAATCACTGCTCGCTATTCCGATGTTCTAATTCAGGCGCAGGCGGCAATAGTGCAGGGAATGATAGGCACCAGAGGCAGCGATCCGCACCCTTCATTGACCAGTGCAGAACAAACGGAGGTAAACAAACTTTCGAGTATGATTATAGGCGTAAAGGGCGATGTTGAATTTTATGGAAACAAGTTTGCTGCCGGAAACCGTACCCTGTTTGATACCATCGCTCACCGCACCGGCTTTGTGCCACAAGGCGACAGGGCTCACCAACAGCGAATATTCGAGTTTTTAGCGGCAGATAATGGAAGTTTTCATTGTCGTGTACCTTCCGAAGGAGATAATATCACTTATGTTTTCCAGTATGGCAATTCGACCGCTAAAGATGTATTGCCGTTAGCCTGGAGCGACAGGATAGCTCTTTCTTTGGTCGAATTGATAGTGGCAGGATTTACCAGTGGCGATATAGTAGGTGTTCGGTATGCAGCCGTTATGCACGGCCATGAACCCATAGGGCACAACAGGGTATTGAATTATCCTCCCATGAACAGCAAAGGCAAAGTTTCCTTGACCAAAGGCATTGACTTTTTGCATTTCAGCGATGTAATTTATACTTCAATTCCTTAATGTCCTTATGTTTTTTGATAGTCCGACATCGAAAAGTGTTTTCCATACCTGTTTTAAGGTAAATTTCCCTTTAACCCACACTATCTTTTATTTCAATAACCTTGTTCAAGCATTGGATAGCGTAAGTCGGGGACTGACTTACCTAAGTATATCCCCGAACAGTGTTATTCGGGGATGGAACAACGATGTTCGGGGATGGAACAACGATGTTCGGGGATGGAACAACGATGTTCGGGGATGGAACAACGATGTTCGGGGATGGAACAGCAATGTTCGGGGATGGAACAGCAATGTTCGGGGACTGAACAGTGATAATCGGGGACTGAACAATGATAATCGGGGACTGAACAGTGATAATCGGGGACTGAATGATGTAAGTCAGGGACTGACTAAGCTAAGTCAATCCCCGAACAAGGTTAGCTATCTATACGATAGCCCTGTCGATATACCTTATAATAAAATAGATGAACAAAATGATTAATCAAATCATAAATATAAACAAAGACCGAATGGATGGAGATAACCTGATGGTCGTTTTTTGTAATGATAATATAGGAGGCAACCGAAAATCCTAAAACAGAGTAGGGAAAATAAATCAATTATTAAAAATGAAAAATTTAAAAACTATTGTAATGTGCTGCATGCTGCTTGCAGGAATGAGTCAGGCTCAGGCACAATTGGGAAAACTGAAATCAGTGGCAGGTTCGTCATTGAGCAAAAAACCGGCTGAGAAAGAGCCTGAAAAAAAATCCGCTGATACGGCAAAGACAACAACTCCTGAAACGAAGCCCGTAGCTACCGAAACGAAGGAAGTAAAAAAAGTATCTGCTCCGCTTGGTAAATACGGCGACATCAAAGCGAACATGACGGATGCGAATCTTGAAAAACAAGGACTTGCCTTAGTAAACGAAAAGGCAACCAACGAAAAGTGGAACGAAAAATACACGAAAGCGAAAATCATTTCTAAGGATTGGGAAGTGGTAAAAAATAAAGTAACCGGTGCAGTGCTTCACCGCAAGATATATATGAGTCTCTATGGTGTTTGGCCCAATGGAAAGTGCAAAGCTGTGGAATTTGGTTTTCTACAGGATTTTGATGGAGTCAAATTTTCAAGCAAGTTGCAATATAATTCCATTGGCGACATGACCCAAGTGGAATGTGAGTAAACACCAGCTGGTCGGGAT
>CAIWCG010000291.1 GCA_903911135.1 uncultured Bacteroidota bacterium | reverse complement strand
GCTTTCGTGCCTCAGCGTCAGTTATAGTTTAGCGAGCTGCCTTCGCAATCGGTGTTCTGTGTCATATCTAAGCATTTCACCGCTACATGACACATTCCGCCCACCTCAACTATACTCAAGACTAGCAGTATCAATGGCAGTTCCGCAGTTGAGCTGCGGGCTTTCACCACTGACTTACAAGTCCGCCTACGCACCCTTTAAACCCAATAAATCCGGATAACGCTTGGATCCTCCGTATTACCGCGGCTGCTGGCACGGAGTTAGCCGATCCTTATTCTTACAGTACCGTCAACCCTCTACACGTAGAGGGGTTTCTTCCCGTATAAAAGCAGTTTACGACCCATAGAGCCTTCATCCTGCACGCGGCATGGCTGGTTCAGGCTTGCGCCCATTGACCAATATTCCTTACTGCTGCCTCCCGTAGGAGTCTGGTCCGTGTCTCAGTACCAGTGTGGGGGATCATCCTCTCAGACCCCCTAGACATCGTAGCCTTGGTGAGCCGTTACCTCACCAACTAGCTAATGTCGCGCATGCCTATCTTTAACCACCGGAGTTTTAATCCTAAATTGATGCCAACCTAGGATGTTATGCGGTATTAATTTCGATTTCTCGAAGCTATTCCCCAGTTAAAGGTAAGTTACATACGTGTTACGCACCCGTGCGCCGGTCGTCAGCGATATTGCTACCCTGTTACCCCTCGACTTGCATGTATTAAGCTTGCCGCTAGCGTTAATCCTGAGCCAGGATCAAACTCTCCATTGTAAATTTAATATTTTTTTAGGTTATGTTAATCAAACTCGATAAATCGATTTTGACCTGTTGCTTCCAATCAATACTTCAAAGAACTTTCTCCATTTTTTTACCTCGTTCGGTAATATTTATTTTTGGGGCTGCAAATATAAGAAAAATTTTTTACATCACTGCAAAATATTTTACTATTTTTCTTAAAACCGCAACTTTTATTTCTAATTTTTATTCCGTTTTCGGAACACCCTTTTCGTTTTGGGGCTGCAAATATAGAAAAGCCAAATAACGTGACCAAACATTTTATGAAAATAATTGCAAATAATTTATAACTGACTGATAATGAATGAGATAAATTTAAAGGCCTTTTAATAAACATTCCCCTAAATCTACTTTTAATGGTCTAATGACCCTTCAAATATGATTTTTATAATTCCCATCCTAGCTAGAAATTGCAACATTAATTAACTCTAAATTATAAAAATGATTGGGATCAAAGCATCAAATTCCTTATTAAAACCATCAACCAAGAACGAATTTATGCTAATCTTTCCTTGCATAAAACTAAAAAATCTTAACTTATGTAAGCATACTCTCACTTTTTTAGTCTGTCTTTGAATATCTTTTTGAACTTTTCAACTTTTGGAGCAATTACATGGGAACAATAAGGTTCTTCTCCATGAAGATTAAAGTAATCCTGATGATAATTCTCGGCTTTATAGAAGTTTATGAAGGCTGTTATTTCAGTTGCAATTGGCGAAGGGTATATCTTTTCCTGTTGGAGTTTATGCTTGATTGACTCTGCCAAGGCCTTTTGGCTCTCAGAACGATAAAATACTACTGATCGATATTGAGTGCCTACATCAGCGCCTTGCCTGTTCAATGTAGTTGGGTCATGTGAGGTCCAAAAGACCTCCAGTAATTCCTGAAACGATATCTTCGATGTATCATAAATTACTTGAATAACTTCTGCATGGCCAGTGTTTCCGGTGCATACTTCTTTATAAGTTGGATCTTTTAGAGTGCCTCCAGAATATCCAGAAGCTACAGAGATTACCCCATTAAGATTTTGAAAAATTGCTTCTGAACACCAAAAGCAACCCATTCCAAATGTTGCCGTGTCGGGATTTGTCATAGTTTTATTAATATTTATTATTGTTTTATTCTTATTAGCACACTTGGTCTGATTGCATGATATTATAAATATTGCAAGCATCATGAGGGATACAGTTCTTATAAGTCCCATATTCATACTATATTATATAGTGCATATTTCAAATTGCTTATATCCAATAACTAAATAGCAACAACCTAATCATGAGAGTTTATTATAAACTTCTTGGTTTGAACTGGCTTGCCATTTACCTCTAATGAAACGAAATAGGTTCCTATTGCTTTATTCCTTGCTGTATATATAACAGTATCATCCGAAGAATTTATCCTAACTGAATAAACAATCTTTCCAGTCGAGTCTTTTATTCTAAGTAAACCCTCTTCACCATTTTTAAGGTGGTACTTTATATTAACAATCCCGGTTGAAGGATTTGGGAAAACCATTAGATCATTCAAAACATTTGAACCGACAGCAGAAACTGATGCTACAGTATGATCATAATAACCAAAGGCATATTCACCTTTTAATAAAGTATCAACAGTAAAGCTACCTATCTTATCATTTGCATTGCCCATATTGAAAAGGTAATGCGAACATGGATGCCATTCATCTGCTGTGTTTGCCCGATACAACAATACTAGACTATCTTCTGTCCCAGTGATTAATGTATTATCCAAATAGCCCGTGGAAAGGCTGGTTCCACCATTATATGAAAAAGTGCATTTGGCAACGAATCCCGAAGAAAAGACGCCATCGACCTTAAAGTAATGATAATCCGACAATCGTATTCCGTGATTATATCCTTTGAATGGGTCTGGGGCAATCCAATTATGCTCCATCCTTACAAAATTATTGCCCGCACCCAAATTTGTTGGAATGAAGGAAGCGACATTCGTTTCAGGAAACGCAAAGTTGCCAGTAGTATTTATCGGCTGTTCATAGCATGTAACTGCGTGAGCGGTCTTTTCATTCCTATCCAAAGCAGTCCAAGTGGGATTAAAGGGCAAGGTGAAATGAAAGGTATTTAACACAGTGTCAATAAAAACTGAAGTTGTCATGGAATCCACGCCATCGGCAAAGGTAATATCAACGGGCATTTTATAGATATGGCTATTCCCCTTACTTCGTTGACGGGTATAAACGGTAACATCATAATTGCCTCCATTCTGAATTGATGTAACCGAATCTATGGAGAAGTGTGGAAAACCCGGAGTAAATATCCAATCATCAAAGAATCGTGTCATGTCTATCGAAGAATGCTGCGTTAGCTTGTCCCGTAAATCATAACTGTTTGCATTGCTGAATGCGTAGTCGTTTAGATAGCCTCTTACAGCAGGAAAGAAAGCCGTATCGCCCATATAATTACGAATGGTTCTGACCAAGTCGGCTCCTCGTTTATAAACATTCAAGTCATCATAGGTATGCCAAACCGGAATGTTGTTTATAGCCAAATAGGCACTGTCAACGATGTGTGCAAACTGCAAAACATTCCTGTGTGTGGTCCTTATCCAATCCCTATATCGCTTCTCGCCATAAATAGCTTGATAGAAAAATGCCTCGTTATAGCAAGCCCAACCTTCGTTCAGCCACATGTCTTGGGGAGTCTTGCAGGTAACCATATCGCCAAACCACTGATGCGACAACTCATGGGCATAGAGATATTCATAAGTCAACATGCCATTGATGAATGCCGTGCCTATGTTTATTGCGGTAGCATGTTCCATTCCACCAATGTTTATGGGCGTTTCCACATAACCGATTTTCTCCCAGCGGTAAGGTCCCCAATGTGAAGTATCATTTGCTATCACTGCATTGAAGTTGATGAATGTGGCCAAGGTATGTGCTGTGTCGGCAGTGGTTACGGCCCATTCCACAGGTATTCCGGCAACCGTTCTGTTCAGGATATAAAACGGAGCTACGGCCATACAGGCCAAATAACTCGGAATGGGCTCATTCAATTTCCAATGATAAGTCCTGGTTCCATTGTTGTTATTGATGGTATTCAGCAATAATCCATTGCAGAATGCCTTCTTGCCGGTGTCGCAGGTGATGTAAAACTCATACAGCGACTTGTCTGTGAATTCATCGATGCAAGGATACCAATAGCGGCCAATGGTATGCGGTTGTGCTTCGAAACCTACTCCTATATTAAAGGCATAGTTGCCCGACCAATACCAACCTCCCCATCCTGACGGATCGCGTTTTGGATGACCATGATAATAGATCTTCATGCCTACCGAATCGTTGATGTTCAGCATGGAAGGCAAGGTTATGATGATGCTTGTATCGTTATAATTATAAGCCAATGGAACTCCACCCGATGAAATGGAATCGATGGTAAGTTGCAGCAAACTCAAGGTGGCCGTAGTTACACCGTTAAGCTTCGAAACCACCTCCAAGTCGGTATGGCCAAAGAGGGAAGTATCAGAAAAGCGAACCGTATCCATATAAATGGCATAGCGGCTGACATGTATCGTATCGCCCGTCATCTGCTGGCTCGAAAGATTTCGCTGATGACCGTCTATCAAGGCCTTCATGGCATTTTCCTTCTTGATGTCCTGATGCGATTTTAAATCCTGACCCATGACGATGGCACCATTCATCATCAACACAAGAACCAAGGCGAGAATAACTTCTAGGGTTTTCATTACATTTAATTGGAGGCCAAAAATAAGTAAAAGAATTATTATCGGCAATTTGGAACCACTTATCCATTAAAAAAAACTCCTTCTGATAATTTACCAGAAGGAGTTTCCTTGTTTTGCATGTTCTTAGATGATGGGAGGCGGCAGTTTCAGTTTCACTGTGAAGCTGTTCAAGCCCCTATGAACATCCGTTCCAAAATCTACCGTTATCCTTCCTGGTGCACTCACCGAGAAGTGATAATGCCCCGCTCTGTGATGATAGATATGAACTACATATGTATCATCATCGGCTGCATATTCCTTCAAGTTGCTTTCATCCATCACGTTGGCATCATGCAACACATTTGCAGTGTCTTCATCTGCAACTACGGTAAAAAACACCTTTATGTCATGATGACCGGTAGAGATTATTTCTTTTGCCACTCTCAATTCCTCCACTCTGGCCGATAGTGGACCGTCACTCCATTCGGCATCCACCAAATCATAGAAACTGGCAACAGACTCTCGAGCTATCTTATATTGCGCTGGCAATACGGCAGTGCCATGGCTATGCTTGGTTTGCAAGGCTTCTACGGCTGAATTTTTCATGCCCGAATATCCAAGTATAGCCGTTCCAATGGCCGTGATGTTTACTGGCAACACGTTGGTGCAGATGGCAAGATTGTCGTTCAAGGCTTGCTTGATGTTTGATGCACGAAGTATCGATTCTTCCTTCGTGGACTTCATGATATATGATTTTGAATGGTCCAGTTTTGCAGTCAATGCAACGGCACCAGCCAATCTAGACATCACTCTTCCTTTCTTCGCATATTTCAAGGTGATTATGGCCATCTTTTCTTTCATGTCCAGTGCGGCAGGAGTCTCCCCACTGCTATCTACTGCTTGAACACCGGCTGCAACATTTATTTTTCCAAAGGCAGCATTAAAAATTGTCAGTACTGCCGGATAGCCCAAAATGGCGGCTAATTCCAATGGATACCTGTCGTTAAAATCTTTTACTCGATTGTAACTGTCTAGTTCATCTCTTTCGTCGTCTGTCATGATTTTTATTTTTTATTTAACACGGCAAAGTTTCAATTGTTTTTTGGATAGGCAATACTTTTCGTCCGAAATAACTGAATAAATTCAAATCTCAACGGAGAAATGGTAAAAATATATTTTTCTATTTCCTCAACAAATTGGGGTTTTTACCGAATAAACCCAGATTTTCCATTTTTTCTACAACTTATTTATTGGTCATTTCGTCAAAATGAAAACAAAAAGCCCGAATCCTATCGCTAGAATTCGGGCTTTATTTTCAAAATCTCTCAATCCCTACTTCTGAAAAATCATTTTCTTGGTATCTATTGCTTTTCCGTTGATGATTAAAGAATAAGAATAAACTCCCGAACTCAAGTTGCTTGCCGTAACATCCAATTCGCCCATTCCTGTTTCTAAAATGTTGAAAGTGCTTAATTTCCCTCCAAACTCATCAAAAAATACGATTTGAGGACTGTTCGTGTTGTCAGGAACAAAATATCGAATCTTAGTTCCACCGTTCGAGAAAGGATTAGGAATATTCTGATAAATAATAGGACTCCCCGTTGCATTGCTCAATTCTATTGCATGAATATTTCCGTTCTCCAATTTCTTTTCTGAACCATCATTGCCATTATCACCATTTCCACCATCTTTTTGGCGAATGGAATTTTGTTGTGGCGGTTGGTTTTTATCACAGCAGTTTTGTAAAGCTATCAGTTGGCTTTGCAATGCTTGTATCGTGCTGTCCATTTGACGATTGGATTGAATCAACAGCGGGATGAACTCGATGTAGTCCACACCTTTCAGATGCAATGCCGGATGAATCATAATGTTTTGATTGTCATAAACCGCTGGTTGAATCACATCTTTCACCGCAGAAGGCAATACATTCATTAAGTCCTGCGCCAATACACCATATTCGGTTCCACCTTTCAAATTCATATAGCCATATTGTACTGTGTCAAAATTATATACCTTCGGATGCACTTGGTTCAGTATTGCTTGCGCTCCAATGATAGGATGGATATTCTGCTTCACGGTAGAATCGGAAATTGAAATCAAAGCACCCGTATAGGCTAAATCTCCCGAAAAATACCCCGCATACGAAACTATTCCACCACCTGTTACTGCACCTCCCAGAATTCCGATATTTGATGTGGTTCCATCTGCATAACCGGAAATGCCAATGCTGCTTGATGTACCGTTGCTAGTTCCAAGCACACCTATTGAAATGCCTGCATTCGTTGCTATTCCTTGAAGACCATAATTGTTACCTGCCGAACCATTTGCCGTTCCCCTTCCGCCAATATTATTAAAGTTGGAATTTTGAGCATAAAAATCCCCGCCAAGATTAGTAGATTTAGCTGTCGTATTCAAAACATCAGAACTACCCATTACTCCTACCATGTCATCCGATCCTGCATCTACAAAATAAACCCCTGTCTGATAAAACCTCCCGGCATATTGATTGACATAATTAAATCCCTCTCCATTGAAGGTCGAATCCTTAACATCCAGCTTTGCCCCAAGAACAATAGTGGTATCATCATACCCAATCCCCAAATCTACCGGATTATTTGAGTTATCCATACTGCTCTGCCCGGTAAAATAGATGCTCCATTCATTATGAGTAGCAGTCGGTAATGATACCATTGGCAGCGTAGTATTATGAAGCAGCGGGCTCGTACCCCATTCCACTTTTCCAGTATCAATCCATGCTCCATTTTGAGCACCTTTAAAGTTATTTTGAATAGAAGTAATTAAGGAATCATGGTTCTGATAGCCAGAAACCAAAAGCGGAATTACACTTGTATAATTTATTCCACTAGCCCAAAGCGAATCATGAATCAAGGTTGTTCCGGCTGAATCATATTCGGCAGGATAATAAATTGCTGAAACTAAATTATCATAAACTGTATCCATTTCCTGAGCTATGAATCCAAATTGTTTGCCTGTTCCGAAATTCATAAATTGATATGTAACAGTGTCAAAATAATATGATACTGGCCTTAAATGATTTAAAAGATTTCTTGTTGAATTATTGATTGTATTCACATTTGTTTTAAAAATGGAATCAGAGCCCTGAAATGTTGCTGACGTCCATAGGGCACCTTGAATATTTGCATTACCATTTACATTTAATCGAACAGAAGGAATACCTGTAAAACTTGAATAACCAAATGCAACCCTGCCACCATAATTATATCCGGTGGATGGTAAATGAATTCCAGCTGTAAAAAGTGCAAAAGGAGTTTCAGGAAAACCAGTTGGTAGAGCAGTAGGTGTAAGGTAAGTTGGAGCAAGAGGAGTATTATTTGTAGTATTAAAATATCCAGAACAACGATAAGGATTGGTAATATTAGGAACGCTACTATAAACACCATAAGAAGGAGCATTACTTGAAAAACCTTGGTCAGTATTATTTACAGATAATGCAATTGTTTTAGATCCCCCAGAGTTTTCATAGATAGTTACTCTTGGTGGTGTACCAAAAATAGTTGCACAATTTTGTCCAAAATATGTGCCGCTGGTATTAACCTTCAAAAAATAAATTTTTTCCATTCAAATCAATCCCTGAATTTCCAGTAAGCGCAGGTATAGTTCCACTGCACAACCCAAATCCTGTACCATCCCCAGCAGCCACATAAATAACATTCCCATCATGGTCAACTGTTAGACAAGTCCCAGCATCGAATGTATTACCCATAACATTAAATGAAGACCCTTGTTTAAGCTGCCTGAATTTCAAACCACTTGTTCCAGTTCTAACAGTCCCCACAGAATGACTTCCATCACCACCCCAATACATTGAATTAATCTCCAAACTCGCTAAAGGACCATAATTAGGAGCACCATCATCAGAAAGACCAACTCCACACCAAACACCATTTTCACCAAGCACCATCTTGTAGTCGGCATTTGCCATTGTTCCATTTCCTATTGCTATTGCATGATTTAATTTATATCGATAATCGCCTAAGGCATAACTGCTGTTATATTGAGAAGAATTCCCCAAAAATAAATTATTATCCCCTGACCCAAAATTATAACCTGATGCATTTCCATAAAAACAGTTATTACTTCCGCTATTTTGAACATAGCCAGATGCCCATCCATAAAAACAATTATTGCTACCTGTATTATTATCTCCGGCGCTTTGACCAGTAAAAGTATTCGATTGGCAATTTGTACAAGTTCGTCCGCTTTCATCACCTACATAAGTATTATAATTTCCACCATAAGTACTTGGCGCGTTATTATATTGACCGGCTCTATATCCAATGAATGTATTACCATCACCACCGGCATTAGAATATCCAGCTTCTGTACCAATAAATACATTTTTATAACATGTAGTTGTTTGTCCGGTTGCAGAATATCCAGCTCGATAGCCAGCGAAAACATTACCCCATGCACCTGTTGTATTTAGTCCGCTACTACCATACCCAGATTGAAATCCAAGATATGTATTTTGGTCAGCAATATCGAATTTACCAGCATCAACACCAACATAGATGTTATTTTGATTGTTTTTATGCCAAAGCACCATGTTGCTATCAATTTGATAACCTTTATAGGCATCAACTATATTTAGGTTACCTAATTTAGAAAGAGATAAATACCTCAATCCATCAGTGTAGAAATCAATGTTCTGTTTATTAGTACTCGTGGCGTTTGACATTATTCTAAGTGGAATATGTACAGTTGCATCCCAACCTAAATAATCTGTGGTTGCGTTATAAGTATTAGACCCATTAACAAAAGTAGCCTGGCTGTAAGCCTGGTTCAAACCGCAAAACAATACTATCAGTAAAGTTATTGCAAAAATTGTATATTTATTTTTCATTTGATTATTTCT
>CAIWCG010000290.1 GCA_903911135.1 uncultured Bacteroidota bacterium | reverse complement strand
TAAAATGGGACCTATAAAAAAGCCATTTCGAAGCTACCTGCCGTCAAAACCTAGCCCCGATAGTAGCGGCAGCCCGCTGCTTTGTGTCGGCAATGGGGAGCAGCGGCTACAGCGGATAGCGGGACGCACCATGATACGAGAAGAGGATATAGGCTCCTTATAAAAATTATAAATGATGAATTATAGATTATGAATGGGAGGAGCGATAGCAAGATTCCTTAGTCGAATGCTTGGTTTTGCTGGGCAGCCATGATTCTTAGTTTCTCGTAATCTGCTGGCGAAAGGTCGTTCGAGAAGAAGTTTATCGGGTCTATCTGCTTGCCGTTTTTGATGACTTCGTAATGTACGTGCGGCCCAGTGCTTCTTCCGGTGCTGCCTACATATCCTATCAAATCACCACGTTTCACCTTCTGTCCTTTTTTCGCCACCACTCGGCTCATGTGGCCATATAGCGTCACATATCCGTATCCGTGGTCTATCTTCACGCGGTTGCCATAGCCCATGCCGCCATCCCATTCGGCATTGATGACGGTGCCGTTTCCGGCAGCATAAATCGGTGTGCCTATAGATGCCGGAAAGTCGAAGCCTGGATGAGGCATCCAAGTTTTATAAATTGGGTCGATACGAAATCCAAATCCAGAACCGATGCCTTTCATGTATCGTTTCGAGATGGGCTGAATGGCTGGCAAGCAGGCAAGCAGTTCGGTTTTGTTCTTGGCCAGCTTGAAAACTTCATCAAAGGATTTCGACTGTATATACATCTCCTTGCTTAGCTTGTCTATCTTTTTGGTGGTCTCCACTATCAGGGTCGAGTTGTCGTAGCCCTCCAGCTCCTTATACTTATTGACGCCCCCAAAACCGGCATTCCGCACCTCATCAGGGATGGGTTCGGCCTCCATGATGACTCTATATATATTGTCATCCTTGTCTTGCAGGTTCTTCAAAACTGATTCCATCTGGTCCGAACGTTTGTTCAAAAGTTCCATTTGCACCTTGTACTGACTGATTTCGCGCTTCAACTGTTTTTCTTTTGGAGAATCAAGAAAACGGTAGGCAAACAAGATGATTACAGTGGCAAATACGCTGGTAGTGGCTAAAAAAACCAATACGGAAACCAACCTCTTCTTTAGAGGAATAACCACTTTTTCGTACTTGAGCGAGTGGGTATTGAAATAATATTTTACCTTGGCCATTGGTGTCAGTTTTTAGAAAGGGATTGCAAATCTACTGAAAAAATCTAATTTTGCCGCCAAATAGAATAATGGAACAGGTATTTAACAGTTTGAATCCAATTGAAAATATTAAAATTTGGCTTGCTTTTAATGATTATAAGTTAAATTCAAGTTCAAATGATGTTTTGGAGGCAGTAAATAAGTCAATTATCCAGTTGGATAAATCATTTATCCAACTGGATAAGTCACGTAACCACTTGGATAAGTCACTCAACCACTTGAATAAGTCACTCAACCACTTGAATAAGTCACTCAACCACTTGAATAAGTCGTTTATCCACGTGGATAAATCGGACAAGAAGTTGGATAAGTCAATCAACCAGTTGGATAAATCATTTATCCAACATAATAAATCGCTCAACCAACACCAAAATCATTCAATTTATAATCTATAATTCACAATTAATAATTCCTAATTAATGACTTCCAAAGAAATCCGCCAAGCTTTTTTAGATTATTTCGCCTCCAAAGGTCATCAAATTGTACCCTCGGCACCCATGGTTATAAAAAATGACCCTACTTTGATGTTTACCAATGCCGGCATGAATCAGTTCAAGGATATTTTCTTGGGAAACTCACCTGCGAAGTTCAAACGGGTAGCAGATACTCAAAAATGTCTGCGAGTTTCTGGTAAGCACAATGATTTGGAAGAGGTAGGTTTGGATACCTATCATCATACCATGTTCGAGATGTTGGGTAATTGGTCTTTTGGCGATTATTTCAAGAAAGAAGCGATAGAATGGGCTTGGGAATTATTGACCGAAGTGTATAAATTGCCTAAAGACCGGCTTTATGTTACGGTTTTTGAAGGGGACGAAAAGGAACATTTGGCTTTCGATATCGATGCTTACGACTTTTGGAAAAGCTGGATTGCCGAAGACCGGATATTGAAGGGCAACAAAAAGGATAATTTCTGGGAAATGGGTGAAACAGGTCCATGCGGACCTTGCTCCGAAATCCATATCGACTTGCGGTCTGATGATGAACGGAAGAAATTGGATGGCAAAGATTTGGTCAATGCCAGCCATCCACAAGTGATAGAAATCTGGAATAATGTCTTCATGGAATTCAACCGCTTGAATGACGGCACCTTGATTCCCTTGCCAGACAAGCATGTAGATACAGGGATGGGTTTTGAGCGATTGTGCATGGCCATGCAAGGCAAGACATCCAATTATGATACTGACATCTTTCAGCCGATGATACAGTTCATGGCCAAGCGTTCCGGCTTTGTTTATGGCAGTAATGAAAAGACCGATATCGCTATGCGTGTCATCGCTGATCATATCCGAGCCATCTCATTTGCCATTGCAGATGGGCAGCTTCCATCGAATAATAAGGCTGGATATGTGATTAGAAGAATTCTTCGTCGTGCAGTTCGTTATGCCTATACTTTCCTCGAGTTCAAAGAACCGTTCCTGAATAAATTAGTCCCTATGCTTGCCGAGCAGTTTGAAGGAGTTTTCCCTGAATTAAAGGCGCAACAAGATTTCATACAACGAGTAATCCATGAAGAAGAAGCTTCTTTCTTGAGAACATTAGAGGAAGGGTTAAAAAGATTTGAATTCTATTTGGAAGCATCTAAAATTTCATCTAATACAAAAATTATAACTGGTCAATTTGCTTTTCAACTTTATGACACTTTTGGATTTCCAATTGATTTAACACAGTTATTGGCACGTGAAGGTGATTTTGAGGTTGATATGGAAGGTTTCAATAAATTTCTTGAAGAGCAAAAAGCACGTTCACGTAATGCCGCAACAGTCGAAACCGAAGATTGGGTAGTCTTGAAGGAAGGTGAAACAAAATTCATTGGTTACGATGAACTGGAAGGCGAGGTAAATATTCTTAAGTATCGAAAAGTAAAAGCAAAAGGCAAACAACAGTTTCAGTTGGTTTTTGATGTTACCCCTTTCTATGCTGAGTCAGGAGGTCAGGTTGGAGATACAGGTTATATAGATAACATCAACGAAAAGATTTTCATCACCGACACACAAAAGGAAAACAATCTCATCATTCACTTTACGGACGAACTTCCAGAAAATGTGGCAGGTAAATTTAATGGTGTAGTAGATAAGAACAAAAGGAAGATGACGGAAAACAATCATTCGGCAACACATCTTTTGCATGCCGCTTTGAGGCAGGTTCTTGGCACTCACGTTGCACAAAAAGGATCATTGGTTAATGATGAACATACCCGATTTGACTTTTCCCATTTCTCAAAAGTTACTGATGAGGAAGTTAAGCGAATAGAAGAAATCGTAAACAGGAAAGTCAGAGAAAATATTCCATTGGATGTCAAAACGAATGTCCCTATCGAAGAAGCAAAAGCTATGGGTGCCATGGCCTTGTTTGGTGAAAAGTATGGAGATTTTGTTCGAGTTATAACCTTTGATAAAAACTATTCAGTTGAATTATGTGGCGGAACTCATGTGCCTGCCACTGGCCATATTGGGATGTTCAAAATTGTTTCTGAAAGTGCCGTTGCGGCTGGTGTTAGGAGGATTGAGGCGATAACAGCTGACAAAGTAGAGGAATATCTGAACAACCATAATGCGTTAATAAATGAAATGAAAGCATTGTTGAAGAATCCTGCTGATGTCATCAAAGGTCTCCAGTCGATTCTTCAAGAAAATGAAACTTTGAGGAAAAGCATCGAGGCTATGATCAATGAAAAGGTATCGCAATGCAAAAAGGATTTATGCATAAAGATGAAAGAAGTGAATGGCATCAATTTCATTGCTGAAAAGATTAACTTGCCAACCGTTGATGCCATCAAGGATTTATCGTACCAAATGAAAAATGAAACGGATAAACTTTTCATGGTTTTGGGTGCAGATATTGATGGTAAGGCAATTTTATCAGTAATATTGTCTGAAAACCTTGTAAAGGAAAAGGGGTTTGATGCCGGAAAAATTATACGAGATTTGGCAAAGGACATTCAAGGAGGAGGTGGTGGGCAGCCTTTTTACGCAACTGCTGGAGGGAAAAATCCTGAAGGAATACAAAAAGCCATTGAAAGAGCAATAAATTATATTAATAATAAATAATTACCGATGAAAAATTTACTTGTAATAATAGCAATTCTTAGTTTGTTTTTTTCCTGCGCAAAGGAAAACAAAACGAAAGACCCTTTGTATTATAGTAACGATTTGGAAAACACCATAGGCTGGAATGATCATGCTTCTCTTACTGTTGGTGATGATGCACATTCAGGAAAGGTGTTTTCGAAAACAACTGCAGAATTTCCCTACAGTTATGGCTTCCATAGGACATTGAAAGACATTAGTGAAAAGAGAGTAAAAAAAGCAGAATTTAGTGCTTGGGTCAATACATCCACTGCAAATTCAAAAGGTAATCTAGTGTTGGCAATCGATACTGCTAACAATAACATATTTTGGGTAGGCACTGATTTAAAAACATTAAATGTAACACCTGGTAAATGGTTTCAGGTTAAGGGTAAGGCAACGCTTCCATTGAATATATCAAAAAGTGCTGACTTGAAGGTATATTTTTGGAATACAGGCAAAGATGCTGTTTTGGTTGATGATTTTGAGATTACATTTAAGGATCTATAAGTATATTCTAATAGTATTTTCCAAACCCTGTTGATTCTCAGTTTTCTGTCTAGATGAATAAAGCTTTCAATTCAGTAGCTTCTTCAGGTTTCATTTTTCCTGCCAAGATAAGACTCAATTGCCTTCTTCTTAAAGCACCTTCATACCGGGCCTTCTCTTCTTCTGTTTCAGGTATTATTCCTGGCACGGAAATAGGGTTCCCTAGTTGATCAACTGCTACAAAAGTATAAATCGCTTCATTGCATTTCACTTTGGTGCCAGTTGAATTATTTTCTACCCAAACATCAATAAATACTTCCATTGATGAATTAAATGATCTGGAAATTTTAGCCTGTAGAGTCAATATGTCACCTAATTTAATTGGTTGATTAAAAGATACATTATTGACAGCGGCAGTAACTACCACACGGTTGCAATGCCTGTGGCAGGTTATGGCAGAAGTGATATCCATCAAATGCAACAAACGGCCACCCATTAAATTTCCTAAAACATTTGTGTCATTTGGCAATACTATTTCAGTGGTAATTGCAATTGAGTCTTTTGGTGTTTTAGCTTTCATATTATTTTATTATGTTGGGGCAAAAATAGTAATCGGAATTGAAACATTATTAAGTAGTCCCTTGTAATTAAGATTTTATGTTAAAAAAATATTTACCACTTTATCAATTAAAATTATATCGCATGAATTCGGAACAAACAATCCCAACTGAAACGCCAATATTTAACGACTCGGCACCAGAACCTACACAATCAATTGATGGTATTTTAATGCTCTCATTTATAAATGTATAATAATTTTGATCTATCCCTTTTGATTCATTGCCAAAAACAATCAAGCCTTCTTTTTTTAGATTTGCATGATAGATATTTTCGCCATTAAGTAGGGTGCCATAAACAGGTAAGTGCATCTCTTTTTTATTGATGTTGAATAAATCAGCTAATGGATAATAATGAATTTTGACATTACAAAAAGACCCCATGGTAGCTTGAATTACTTTCGGATTGTATGAATCAACACTATCAAGAGAGCAGATTATGTTTTTAATGCCAAACCAATCTGCTATACGAATGACGGTACCCAGGTTTCCTGGGTCTTTTATTTCATCAAAAACAAGCGTAAGTTGATTTAATAAATCTTTAGGGTTAAGTTTTTGGTCAGCTATTTTTACAACAACTAACACTTCTTGGGGGGTCTTCAAGCTGCTTATCCTTCCAAGTTCATTTATAGATACTTCTTCATGGTTAATGTCAATAATGATTTCATGATTGCTATTCAACCAATCATTTGTTGCATATAGCGAATGAACTTTATAATCTGACTTTAAAATCATCTTCGAGATTTTATCTCCTTCGGCTATAAAAAGACCATATTCATTCCTGAATTTTTTGGTTTGAAGTGACTTTATAAATTTAATCTGGCTATTTGAAATCATATTTTTAATCAATAAGACTGATAATTCGTAATTTTGGCGAATTCAAAAGTATAAAACTTCCTGTAATTGAAACATCCTAAAGCATTATTTATTGCATTATTCGCCTTAATTTTCTGGTCGGCATGTAATCCGTTCAAGAATCTAAAGGACGGTGAAGTGCTATTGAACAGTAATAAACTAAAGGTAGTAACCAAATATGAACAAAGTGTATTTAAAGAAACAATCCCTACAATAATCAAACCCAAGCCAAACAGAAAGATACTTTATTTTTTGCGATTAAACCTAACCTTTAACAATTGGGGGTTCTTCCCGAAAACATTAGGAGAGGAACCTGTTTTGCTTGATACTACATTGGTTGAAAAAAATGCGAGATTAATAAAACGGTTCATGATTAAGGAAGGATATTTTAACGCCACTGTAAAAGATACCATCATTTATAAAAGAAAACACAGGTTGGCTAATGTAGAATACACAGTTATTGGAAATGAACCATATAGGATTAACAATATTTCATATGAAATCTCAGATCCGATTTTGAATGCAATCATTCCATCTGATGCATCTGTAAATTCATT
>CAIWCG010000289.1 GCA_903911135.1 uncultured Bacteroidota bacterium | reverse complement strand
GTGTAGAATGGCATAATTGTTTTTGACGATGCCATTTGTCACGTGTAGAATGGCATATACAAATTTGTAAGTGCCATTTGCCATAAATTGAATTATTCCATGATAAATGAGACTTTCGTGTCCATGAACGAATGTCCTTAACTCTTGACAGATTTTTCATCTTGTCAGGTTTGAAAGAATTTTCTAAAATACTTGACAGGAATTGGACCTGCCAGAAAACGTTCGCTGTAGACAAGTTTTGTATAAAAAGTTCATTCGAAGCTACCTGTCGTCAAAGCATAGCCCCGATAGTAGCGGCAGCCCGCTGCTTTGTGTCGGAAATGGGGAGCAGCGGCTACAGCGGATAGCGGGATGCACCATGATACGAGAAGAAACCATAGGCTCCTTAAAAGAATTAGGAATCAAGAATTAGGAATTAAAAGGTATTCAGCGCGGCTATTTGCCTGAAAGCTTTTGCTTTACTTGGTCTATGAAACTTTGGTCAACCTTGTAGCCGAGTCTTTGGGCTGCCAGCAAGTCGTCGAGCGATTCCTTGTATTTCTTCAGGTTGAAATAGGTTTGGGAGCGGTTGTAGTAGGCTTCCTTATAGTTCGGATCCATCTGAATGGCTTTCGAATTGTCGGCCACCGATTGTTCCAAGTCCCCGAGCTTGAAGTTGGCAAAGGCCTTGAAGAAATACATGTTTGGCTGCAGGGAAACGCCCATTTCGGCCAGTTTGTTGAAGTCGTCGATGCATTCCTTGAATTTATTCGCACGCAAGTAGGCATAAGCACGGTTTTGGTAGAGTTTCACCTCCGGACCGTGAATTTTCATCACCTTGTCCCAATCGGCAAAGGCACTGTCGTATTTTTCCATGACGGAATAGGTAATTCCCCGGTTCAGATAGACGTTGAAATCGGATGAATCGAGTTTGATGGACATGGAATAATCCTGCAAAGAGAGGTCGTACTTGCCTCGGATGGCGTAAATGTTTCCACGGTTAGAATATATCTTGGAATCATTGGGTTTGATGTTGATGGCGTTGTTGAAATCTATAAAAGCCCTGTCGAAATCGTTTTGACCCGGGTTCACATCGAACTTGTTTTTCTCCACCAGGTAGCCTCCACGGTTCTTGTATGCTTCTGCATCATATGGAAATTGCTGAATGACGTCCGACCACATGGTATCGGCACTGAACCATACCTTGCAGCGGGCATTGGTAAGGTAGGAAGCGGTGATTCCGAGGGCTACCACGGCAACAATCAACAAGGATTTGTAGTTGGCGTATTTATTGTTTCGATAAACCCAACTGAAACCCATGGCAAGGGCGAAAAGCAGCCCGATATATGGCACATAGGAGTATCGTTCGGCAACCAAGGCGATACCGACCGACATGAATTGGAGAACCAAGACGATATTCAGGAAAAAGAACAGGAACCCAAAGGCGATGAGTCGGGTATATTTCAAGCTTCTATAAACCAAAAAGAAAATGGCCAAAGCAATGACGGGCATGAAATAAAAATAGTATGGCAGATGCAAATCAGTTCCTTCCAGATGTGGGTAAGGATAGAGTGCGGAAAGATTTATCGGCAGAAAAAGTTTGTAAAGATAGACACACATGGAATAGCTGGCAAAATCAAGTCGTTGCAAGATGGTAAAAGTTTCAAACTTGGCTATGGAGGTGGTTTGCTGTACCTTGATGGTGAGATATCCGAAGATGAGCGAGATGGCAAGGAATGGGATTTTCTCAAGCCATACGAACTTGTCGAATTTTCTTTTCATGTAGAAGTCCATGAGTGGCAACATGAGAGAGAAAGTTACTGCTGCCGGCTTTGAAAGTCCCGATATGATGAAGAAAACGATGGTGAGGATGTATAAAAGCAGGTTCTTTTTTTCCTTGCCCGAGACGTATTGATGATAGGCAATCAAACCGGCTATGAAGAAACCGGTATAGAGAACGTCTTTCAATTCGGCTATCCATGCCACCGATTCCACATGCATGGGGTGTATGCCGAAAAAGAGCGAGACAATGGCAGCTACTTCCAACCTTCGTCCGCTTAACAAAAAGATGAACCAAAAGACCAAAAGGACATTCAACAAATGCAGCATGACATTGGTTTTGTGGAAAATATCCGGGTTGGTGAAGATTCCTTTTATGGGTGTTGCATTATGAAACTCATAAGTATAGAGCATCATCGTCAATGGATGGTAGTTGCTGAAGAAGAAGTTGGAGAAATAGAACTTGGCACATTCATCGTAGGTTTTCTGCAAACGCGTATTATCCAAGATATAACGGTCATCATCCCAGTTGGTGAAATTGTTTTTCAATGCAGGGGCAAAGGATACATAGGTGACGATAACTATTACCGCAACCAAGACATACTTTATCCAAGCATTTCCAGCAGATGCATTATTTCTTGCATTTGTTTTTCTTTTTGTCTCCGGTTGTTTATAAGTCTTGGTTTGTTTGCTCATTGGTTGTAATTATTTGGATGGCAAAAATATAATCTTTAAAGAATATCATCATTTGACTTGACTTTTCAACATGTCCACATAGCCGGCATCTACTGTGAAGCCAAGTTCTTTCGCTTTGAGGGCATCTTCTAATGCACTCTTAAAGTTATTCAAGTTCTTATAGGACTGTGAACGATTAAAATAAGCCTGTGCATTATTTGGATTTAGCTGAATGGCTTTCGAATTATCCTCTATCGACTTGTCATAATTCTTCAATTGGTAATGATCAAACGCCCTAAAGAAATAATTGCCGGGATCATTAGGTTTGTTTTGTATTATCTTGTCATAATCATTGATGGACTCCTGGAATTTCCCTGCATCAAGATAGGCATAAGCCCTGTTTTGATAAACTCCTATGGGGTCACCACCCTTTCGCAAGTTTTTGTCATAATCGGCAAAGGCACTGTCATATTTTTTCATCATCGAATAGGTGATGGCACGGTTAAGATAAACTTCTTCGTTATTGGAATCCAAAGACAACGCCATCGAATAATCAGCCAAGGACTTGTCGAATTGCTTTCTCAAACCATAGATGTTTCCACGCTTGGAATAAACCATCGGGTCATTGCTTTTGAATTTTATCGAAGCTGTATAATCTTCAAAAGCCTTGTCATAATCATTCTGCCCGGGATTGACATCATATTTCGATTTCTCCACCAAATAATTCCCACGAAGTATATACGCTTCCGAGTTGTTCGGGAATTGTTCCAAGACGTCAGTCCATAAAAGTTCTGCATTAAACCAAACCTTGCAGCGGGCATTGGATTGAAAGCTGAAAAAGATTCCGATGATGACGATACCCACCGACACCAAATGTTTCATTTGGTTCTCGCTTCGAAAGAGTTTACAGAAATAAATGCCCAATACAAACAGCAATCCGAGATAAGACAAATAGGTATATCGCTCCGACACCAAGGAATTCCCCACCGAAAGAAACTGCAGTACCAAGATCATATTGACAAAGAAAAATAGAAACCCAAAAGCAATGAGTCGGGTAAATTTCAGCGTCAGGAATACAAGTGCAAAGATGACCAGAGAAATGAATGGGCTGAAATAAAATATATATGGCAGGTGCCCATCCGTAATCCAAGGATAAGGATAGATGGCCGACAGGTTAAACGGCAAAAAGAACTTGAAGAGATACATGTTCAGCGCATAGGTGCCATGCATGATTCTTTGAAAGATGGTAAATGTCTCAAACTTGGCTATCGCTGTCTGAACTTGTGCCAGGTAAGTAAGCACACCAAACAGGATGGCCACCAAAAAGAATGGAATTTTCTCCATCCATGCCATTTTGTCCATTGGCCGTTTTCGGTAATAGTCAATCAGAATCAAGGCCAAAGGTAAAGGGACGGATGCGGGCTTGCACAACATGGAAACCACAAACAAAACAAACGTGGAAACGATGAACAGCAGCTTCCTTTTCTCCTTCTCATCAATATATTTCAAATAACAAATCAAGGCACCCATCAAAAAGAACATATACAGCACATCTTTAAGCTCCGAAACCCATGCCACCGACTCCACATGCATCGGGTGGACGGCAAAAAACAAGGTTACAAAAGCCGCCACCTCCGTTTTTTTCTTGCTCAAGAAGTAAATGAACCAAAACACCATCATCACATTCAGCAGATGAATCCAAATGTTCACCTTATGATACAATTCCGGCGTCAAACCAGCCGATTTAAACTCCATGGCATACACCACCATCGTCAGCGGATGATAGTTCAGCATGAAAAAATGACTGAAGAAATACCCTGCCACCACAGGCAAAGGTTCCTTCAAAAACTTATTGTCGAGCACATAGCCCTTATCGTCCCAGTTGGTGAAATTATTCTTTATCGCAGGTGCAAAAGTGATGTAAGTCACGATGACGATAATCCCAATCAGCACCCAATTCACCCAGCCCAAGTCTTGCCCCAAAACACCGCTGCTTTGGCTGCTTTTTCTCACATTCACCTTCCCCGTCGGCTTGCTCGGTTTCTTTTTCTTGTCCATTTCAGCTAATTATCTCGTGGCAAAAATATAAATTAAATCAATCTTACAAATCCTCCCCTCCTATTTATTAATCTTTTTTTGAAGCCTATGGTACGTTCTGGTACGTTGGACAACTCTGCTAACCACTGTATCTTTAATAATTAAAGATTGTATAGGTTTTGAAAGATCTGATATCTAGTTTCCATCAATTTATCCATGTGTTTGAAGGGTTGGAAATGGGCAGTTATAATTGTGATTAATAGGTGTGGTTTTTAGGGTATTTGGGAGGAGAAAATGTGGTAAGAAAAAAGTGAAAAAATTGATGGTTATTTAACATAATAATTTAGACATGCCTTGATAATGAGCAAGTTCCACCATAGAGGAGGACAGAATTGAGGTTTGTTATGGGGATTTTGGGGAAGAGTTGGAGGGTTTTTTTATAGCGTTGGAGGGTTTTGTGAATGGGGTGCTGGGTTTGATGGATTTCGGGTGGAAACAGTATTTTTAGGGGTATGGGGTTG
>CAIWCG010000288.1 GCA_903911135.1 uncultured Bacteroidota bacterium | reverse complement strand
CGCTACTATCGGGGCTATGTTTTGACGGCAGGTTGCTTCGAATTGGCTTTTGGCAAGTAACTTGGCTTCGGCGAAAAGGCTTTGCCTTTTCGCCGAAGCAATTAAACCCAAATATATTTTGCACAAGGAATTATACTCAGCAAAACAACAGTTTTTAAAAAATTAAAATTCAATTTTGAACGCTTAGCGCATCCCGTTGAGCCATTAAAACCCGATTTTAAGCGCTCAACTTTGGCTTTTAAGAGCTTAGAATTGCATTTTAATCGTTCAAAATTGCATTCGATGGCTTAACCTCGGATTTTGAGCACTTAAAATCGGTTGACGAGCGCTTAAAATGGCTTACCAAGCGCTTGAAATGGCCTACCAAGCGCTTAAAATTGGATTTTGAACGCTTAAAATCCAATTTTAAAAAGTTTTGTTAGCACTAAAATAGCTTGAAAATTCCATTTTTGACCGTAAAATCAAATTTCAAGCTGCTTGTGTTTCCTAGCTTGGATTTATTTTTTTTGGTAGGCTGCGGCGAAAAGGCTTTGCCTTATCGCCGCAGCCACGTTACTTGCCGAAAGTCATTTCGAGGCTCTGAACCGTCAAAGCCTAGCCCCGATAGTAGCGGCAGCCCGCTGCTTTGTATCGGTATTGGGAATGCAGCGGCTACAGCGGATAGCGGGACTGAACCATGATACGAGTGGTGAATGACGGCTTCAAATAAAAAATATCAATTAGATAAACGACTGCATGTCGTAGAGTTTTTTATAGACCCTTTCGAGCTGTATGAGCTGCTGATGGGTGCCTCTTTCGACGATTTCGCCACGCTGCAAAACGATGATTTCGTCGGCATGCTGGATGGTGGAAAGGCGGTGTGCGATGACGAGGGAGGTGCGGTTTTCCATGAGTTTTATCAGGGCATCCTGCACCAGTCGTTCGGACTCGGTATCCAATGCTGATGTGGCTTCGTCGAGGATAAGAATGGGTGGGTTTTTCAGGATGGCACGGGCAATGCTCAAGCGCTGCCTTTGCCCACCGGAGAGTTTCAAACCCCTGTCCCCGATGTTGGTTTGATAGCCATTTTCCATCTCCATGATGAAACCATGGGCGTTGGCTATTTTGGCGGCATTGATCACCTCGTCTTCCTTCACGTTTTCCATTCCGAAGGCGATGTTGTTGAAGACGGAATCGTTGAAGAGAATGGACTCTTGGGTAACATTTCCCATCAGGCGACGGAGGCTGTTTAGCTTGATGTTTTTGATGTTGGTGTCATCGATGAAAACACCGCCATCATTGACATCGTAAAACCTTGGCAACATGTCGGCCATGGTGGATTTTCCACTGCCGGAAGCACCTACCAAAGCAATCGTTTTGCCCTTGTTTATGGTCAAGTTGATGTTCTTCAAGACCGGTTCGGAGCCGTTGTCAGTCTTATAAGAAAAGGAAACATTTCGGAACTCTATCTTGTCCTTGAATTCATTGATGGATGCGGCATTTTTGGCATCCACAATAGCATTATCCGCATTCAGTACCATATTGATTCGATCGGATGAAGCCATGCCTTTCTGTATGTTATAATAGGCCGAGGCAAAGGATTTGGCCGGCGGAATTATTTGTGAAAAGGTGGCGATGTAAAAGATGAATATGGAGGCATCCAATTTAGAATTCAAGACCAATTGTCCGCCAAAATACATCACCACCACAAGGACTACTGCTGCCATGAATTCGCTCAATGGTGCGGACAAATCACGCTTGCGATAAATACGAATCATCAGCTTGGTATAGTCATCATTCACCTTGCTGAAACGGGTTTTGGAAAATAGTTCAGCGGTAAAAGCCTTGATGATTCGAAGTCCGGAAAGGGTCTCTTCGATGATGGAAAGAAGTTGGCCGTTTATTGCCATTCCTTTCGCTGAATTCCGTTTTAAACTCTTTCCTATTCGGCCAATTATCAAACCGGTAACAGGTAATAGTATCAACACGAACAGGGTCAATTGTGGACTCATGACTATCAAGGTAATCATGAAAACCATGAGGGTGAAGGGTTCACGAAACACAACCTCCAATGTGCTCATGATGCTCCATTCTATTTCTTGTACATCAGAAGTCATACGTGCAATCAGATCGCCCTTTCTTTCTTCCGAGAAGTATGAAAGTGGTAATTCAAGAACCTTGTTGTAAATTTTATTCCTAAGGTCCTTGATTACGCCATTTCGGATAGGGGCGAGATAATACATGGCCATATATCGAAAGTAATTCTTCAGAAAAAACAGGATGATGACAGCAAAACAAATGATGATAAGCGCTTCCAATTTACCATTTTGCTTGATGATTTCGCTTAAATAATAATAGGAATTGTTGATGAACACTTTCGCGGAAAATTGAAAAGGTTGTAGCGAATATTTTGTAGTATCCTTATCGAAAAGCAGGTTCATGAATGGAATAATCATGGCCAAGGAAACCAATGAAAACACCACTGAAAAGATATTATTAAAGATATTTAAAAATGCATATCCTTTATAATCCTTTGCATAACTTAAAATTATTCGTATATTTTTCATGCGGCAAAGATAGGATTTCTTCCTTAGGAGGATTGAATGGTTTATCTATTCCTTGGTCCCAAACTCCATTACACAATTGTTTCCATAGGTCTTATGTGGCTGAAAGGAAACCCCTAGAAGGTTTAATTTTTCATGAAACATGTTTTTTCTATGGCCATGATCTGGAACACCTTCGTCTATCATCAAACCCAAAGTAATATCAAGTGCAGTGGAATAGCCATAATTGCAATTTTCTGCAATACCAAAATAAGTTTTTCTTAGAAGTTTTACCCTGTCCAGATAAGAAGTGCCAGACGAAGAATTATGGCCTACCTTTCCAGATTTCCCCATATCCTTGGCATGCTTCATGGCTTCATCATACAATATCTTATCTGTTTTGAAAGGAGGCAAAGGCTTCATCGCTTTCAATTCAGCAATTAAGGTATTCGAATAGCTGTCATATTTTTTAGTCGAGTCCAAGTATTTCTTAAGATAGGTTTCACCAAACAATTTTGGATTCATCCTTGCTAAGTTGGTATAATAGATGACATCATTCTCCAATGCAGTCATGTAATCCGAGCCAGATGGCTTGGCATTTTGGTACTTAACATCATTCCATTCATCAAATTTACTCCCTTGGCAGTATACATCAAAGGAAATAACAATAAGAAATAAGGTGACTGATAGCTTAAACATAATTATTCAATTTGAACAATCAACGGAAAAAATGGATTATTGTTTTTTAAAACAGATAGTAAACGTGGTGCCAACATTTTCTTCGCTTTCAACATCTATTGAGCCGCCATGCGATTCGATAATGCTCTTGATGATATATAAACCTAGTCCTTTACCATCAAGACCATCATGAAAACGTTGGAACAAGCCGAAAACCCTATCCTTATTTTTAGCCATATTTATGCCTCGGCCATTATCAGATACGGTAAGATAAATACATTGTCCTTGTTTATAGGATTGCAATGTGATAGCTGGGTCCCTATCAGGTGATTTATACTTGATGGCATTCGAAATGAGATTGAGAAGGATGCTTTGCAGATGAACCCCTGTATATATTATGCTGGGAGCCTTGGAAAAATCAGTCATTATCTGCGCATTTGATTCTACTATGACATCTTCAATGCCATTCTTAACGGTATTGACCACGTGATCAAACCTTATTTCCTTCATCACGTCAGCATTTGGTTTGGTTAGATCTGTAACTTCTATGAGTTCCTGTAAAATTGACTGAAGCTTCTGTGAACTTTGTTCCAGCTTATCGATAATGTTAGGATTATTTACATCATTTGGATCTTCCTTGTTGAAAAACTTCAGCAGCGCTACGATATTTCTGACAGGTCCTCTTAAATCATGAGAAATGATATACCGAAATTGAGAAAGCGTATGGTTATTGGCCAGCAACTCTTGTTGCAGTTGAATCCTTTCGGTAACATCCATGATGGTAGCTATGTATCCTATCGTTTCATGGTCGTCATTAACCAAAGAATCTGCCCGACATTGCACCCAATTGATGGTTCCATCCGGAGTAAGCAGGCGAAACTCCATATTGAATTCGTCTTGAATCTCGGAAGCATCCGACCACTTCATGATCACCGTATCCAAATCATCTGGATGCACGGCAATCTGCCAGCCCTTATCTTTAATTGTATGTTCATCTATTCCCGACAGCTCGCACCAACAGTTATTCACGTATCTGCAATAGCCTAAGGCATCCAGCTCCATGATTCCCACCGGGGCATAGTCTGCAGAAACTTTGAACAATTGATTTGCGACATAATTATCTGTAACGTTTATATGCATGAGTTGATAGTTTGATGTGATGTATATTGAAAAGTGTGATTGATTTAATGGACTGCAAATATATAAATGATTTCATCAATTTAAATAGCCGATTCGTTAAAACTTTCATGCCGCCATTACAAATATCTCCTGATTAGGTTAATTTTGCAGCCTATAATACCACTACAATGAACAAGAACAAGAAAGTTGTACTACTGATAATGGATGGTTGGGGCTTAGCTCCCGATTCTTCTGCCAATGCCCTCTCAAAAGCCAATATCCCTTTTTATAAACACCTATTGGAAACCTATCCGCACAGTCAATTATTGACATCAGGAGAAGATGTGGGGCTGCCAAACGGACAGATGGGCAACTCGGAAGTAGGTCATCTGAACCTGGGTGCCGGTAGAATCGTCTATCAGGACTTGGTAAAGATAAATAAGGCCATCAAAGACCAGGAACTCAACCATAATACCATCCTTCTCGATGCGTTCGCCTACGCAAAAGAGCATAACAAGAACCTACACCTCATGGGCCTCGTGTCGGATGGTGGCGTCCATTCACACATCAACCATTTGATGGCCCTTTGCGACCTTGCCAAGGCCAACGCGATAGATAAAGGAGTATTCATCCATGCGTTTATGGACGGTAGGGATACCGACCCGAAGAGCGGCATGCATTTCCTCCAGACTTTGGAAGATCATCTCAAGAATTCCACCGGTAAAATAGCCAGTGTTATAGGTAGATATTATGCAATGGATAGAGACAAGCGCTGGGAGCGTGTGAAACTTGCCTACGACCTGATGATAGCCGGAAAGGGCGTAGAATATACCGATGCAGTTCATGCCGTCAAGGATTCTTACGACCAGAACATCACCGATGAGTTCCTGAAACCCATCGTTATCATAGATGAAAACAAGCAGCCAATAGGTAAAATTGCCGATGGCGATGTGGTCATCTGCTTCAACTTCCGTACCGACCGATGTCGCGAACTGACGCTGGCACTTACACAACAGGATTTTCCCGAATTCGAGATGAAAAGGATGAACCTCCATTACATCACGATGACTAACTACGACCATACCTTCACCAACGTAAAGATACTCTTCGACAAAGACAATCTAAACAACACTTTAGGCGAAGTTCTGGCCCAGGAAGCCAAGAAACAGATACGGATAGCAGAGACCGAGAAGTATCCACATGTCACCTTCTTCTTTTCTGGTGGTCGGGAGCAGCCATTCGATGGCGAAACCCGCATCATGATACCGTCGCCCAAGGTTCCCACCTACGATATGCAGCCCGAGATGAGTGCCGCCGAAGTAGCCGATGCCATCGTTGCGGAACTCAACAAAGCCCTCGTCGATTTCGTATGCCTAAACTTCGCAAACACCGATATGGTAGGCCATACCGGCGTGTTCCCGGCCATTGTCAAAGCCGCCGAGACGGTTGACACCTGTGTCGCCCAGGTAGTCCATGCCGGCATCGCCAATGGCTATTGTTTCCTCATCACTTCCGACCATGGAAACGCCGATTTCGTAGTCAATCCCGACGGTTCGCCCAATACCGCCCACACCACCAACCCCGTCCCCTGCATACTCATAGACAAAGATTTCAATCACATAAATAACGGCAAACTTTGCGACCTCGCCCCCACCATTCTCCAACTGATGGGCCTCCCAAAGCCACAAGAAATGACCGGAAACAGCCTCCTCTAAGCCCTTTCTCATCCTAATTTTGCCCTTTCTAT
>CAIWCG010000287.1 GCA_903911135.1 uncultured Bacteroidota bacterium | reverse complement strand
GCGGCAGCCCGCTGCTTTGTGTCGGCAATGGGGATGCAGCGGCTACAGCGGATAGCGGGACGCAGATGGGACGAGAAGAATCCGTAGGCTCCAATAAAGAATTATGAATTATAGATTTTGAATTGCCTAATTTGCTGTTTTATTCGTAAATAACGGGACAAATTGTTTAATTTGCGCCATGCTGTTCAAGGAAATCAAGGGTCATAAAGACATAAAGGCGAGGCTTATCAAGTCGGTGAGGGAGAATAGAATCTCTCATGCCCAGTTGTTTTTGGGTGCCGAAGGGAGCGGAAACCTGCAGTTGGCGGTGGCCTATGCGCAATATATATGCTGCTTGGAAAAAGGGGCGGAGGATTCGTGCGGAAAATGCTCGTCTTGCCTTAAATATAACAAGTTGGCGCATCCCGATTTGCATTTTGTATTTCCGAACATCAGCAAAAAGAATTATAAGATGCCGAGTGGCGTAGGCAAGGATTTGGTCACCAGCGATGATTATATGTTCCTGTTTCGGGAGGCGTTCTTCGAGAACAATTTCATGAACCTGAACCAATGGATGGTGTTCATCAATGCTGAAAACCAGCAGGGAATCATCAAGGTGGAGGACAGTTCGGATCTGATCAAGAAATTGTCGTTGATGACGTATGAAAGTGCGTATAAGATTACCATCATCTGGATGCCGGAAAAGATGAAGGTGGAAGCGGCCAACCATCTGCTTAAAATCATCGAGGAACCGCCTGCCAATACGCTTTTCATCCTGGTGGCCGAAAACAGCGACCAGATAATCAATACCATTTTGTCGAGAACGCAATTGGTAAAGGTCAATCGCCCCAGCGACGAAGAATTGATAGTCTCGGTGATGGATGAATATCATTATTCGCAAGAGCAGGCGGCCTATATCGTTCATCTTTCGGATGGCAATCAAAATGAAATTCAAACCTTGATTAAACCTGATGAGGATGACGATTCCACCACCGAATTATTGAAATGGTGGCGGCTATGTTATGGCTACCAAAACGCCAAGGAGATAGGGAGCATGTTGACTTGGGTGGAGTATCAATCGAAGATGGGACGGGAGAAACAGAAGAATTTCATACTTTACTCCATGCATATATTCCGTGAATGCCTGATGCTTAAATATGCCGGACAAGATTTAGTTAGGATGAACAAGCAGGAATTGGAAGCTTTCACAAAATTCGTGGCCATGATTAACGAGGAAAATTGTTATGGTTTTGTAGACGAACTGAACAAGGCATACTACCATATCGAACGTAATGCCAATCCTAAAATTCTCTTTTTGGACCTGTCTTTCAAACTGGGAAAATTGCTTAGAACAAGCAGTCAGGCAAAATAAATTTCCTAGAATTAAACTTAAAGTGTAAATTTGCGGTGAAAAAATCACAAATAACAATCAAAATAATATATATATAATATGGGATGTGGGACCTGTTCAACGGGTGGAGGAGTATCTCCTGGATGTAAAAATAACGGCACTTGTGGAACAAGTGGCTGCAATAAATTCAATGTGCATAATTGGCTAAGCGATATAAAATTACCCAATGGAGTTGCACCTTTTGATATCGTAGAAATAAGATTCAAAGGCAGTAGAAAGGAATTTTATCGAAACAAGGATAAGATGGAATTGAAAGCTGGCGACTTGGTAACAGTCGAAGCGCCTCAAGGCCATGATATCGGACACATTTCTCTTACCGGAGAATTGGTTCGTTTTCAAATGCGTAGGAAAGGCATTCCAGAAAACCATGTTGACATAAAAAACATCTATCGCTTTGCACGGGAATCGGATGTCGATGTTTGGAATAAGGCAAAGGAACGTGAATTTGAAACCATGCACCGCACTCGAAGCCTTGCTTTGGAATTAAAACTTGACATGAAGGTCAGCGATGTTGAATTTCAAGGTGATGGAAAGAAAGCAACCTTTTTTTATACAGCTGATGACCGAGTAGATTTCAGGGAATTAATCAAGAGATTGGCAGCTGAATTCAAAGTAAGGATTGAAATGAAGCAGATAGGCATGCGCCAGGAGGCCAGTCGTTTAGGCGGCATTGGCTCATGTGGCAGAGAACTTTGCTGTTCTACTTGGTTGAGCGATTTTAAAACTGTTTCAACCAGTGCAGCGCGATATCAAAACCTTGCCTTGAATCCAGTTAAACTTGCAGGGCAGTGCGGCAAATTAAAATGCTGTTTGAATTACGAACTTGATGCCTATATAGATGAATTGAGGGATTTCCCTGACACTAACATTGGATTGCAAACAGAAAAAGGCTGGGCAAATCAGGTAAAGACAGATATATTTAAACGTACTATTTGGTATGCCTATGCCCGAAGACGTAATGACAAGCAAGATGAGGATAGCCTTCCTGTTGATGATGCATGGGTACCAATCAGTGTTGATCGTGTGAAAGAAATCATTGATATGAACAAGAAAGGCATCAAACCGATTGACCTGAAGGACTTTTCAAATTTGGACGAACCAGTCAAACAATCTGATTATTCTGATGTTGCAATACAGGATAGTGTTTCCAGAATGTATCAAAAAAGTTCTGGCAAAAAGAAAAAGAGGAAGAAAAAGCCACAAGGCAACAACTCTAATGCCCCTGCTCCTAAGGCTAAATAATTTTTATTGATGAAGAGAAATCTTGTTTTCATTGTCATTTCGTCGCTTCTATTAACGTCATCTTGCGATAAAAATAGAATATTTGAGGAGTACAAAACCATTCCAAACAATACATGGTTTATCGAGAACAAGATTAATTTTGATGTAGATATTTCTGATATTGCAACTCCTAAAAACATCTATGTGAATATACGCAATTCAGGTTCATATCCATATAGTAATCTGTTCATTTTTCTTAATACTACATTACCAAATAATTCCAACTCGATCGACACTCTTGAATGTACATTAGCCGATGCTTCAGGAAAATGGCTGGGGAATGGATTAGGTGACATTTGGGATAATAAAATTTTATTCAAGAAGAATTTCAGATTTCCACAAGCCGGCAAATATCATTTTGAAATGGCACAAGGCATGCGCATAAACCCATTGCCATTAATTGCTGATGTTGGATTAAGAATAGAAACAGCAAAATGATTTAGCCATCTTTTTTATTATGAGTAAAAAACAAATTCAAAAGCAAAATCCTAGAAAGTCCCCTGATTCCAATTCATCCGTTGGCATAAATAAATGGCTCCTTATTGGAGGAATACTTTTTATCACCTTTCTTTGTTATTCCTCCTCACTTGACAATGCATTTACTAATTGGGATGATGATCATTATGTAACTGACAACCCACAATTGCATAAACCAATTGCAGATTGCATCAACTATTTCTTTTCCAATTATTACTTTAACAATTATCACCCTCTTACGATGATTGTTTATACGATGGAATATCATTTATCTGAATTAAACCCTACCATTTATCATTGGATGAATCTATTATTACATTTGTTGAATACCGCATTGGTTTTCTATTTTATCTTTATGCTTAGCGGCAAGAAAACAAATGTAGCTGCAATTGTAGCCCTGCTTTTTGGCATTCATCCGATGCATGTGGAATCGGTGGCTTGGGTTGCTGAATTAAAGGATGTACTTTATACTTCCTTCTTTCTTTCTGGATTGATAGTTTATTTATACTATCTCAATGAAAAGAAAAATATAAAGATGCAACTTTTCTTGTTTACATTCACATTGTTTATCTTATCCGGACTATCAAAAGTTGCCGCAATTACTTTTCCTTTTGCATTGCTGACAATTGATTTTTATACAAGAAGAAAATTCACCTCCAAAGTTTGGATGGAAAAAATCCCCTTCTTTATTGTCTCCATTATTTTTGGTTATTTAACATTCAAGGCGCAGGAACATAATGCCATTGCGCCATTCGAACAATACTCAATAATAGAACGCTTCGCGCTTTCTTCTTATGCTATGATAGATTATATTGTTCGATTATTTCTCCCATTTAACTTGTCCGCATTGCATCCATATCCGCATAATATCAATGGTCATTTGCCAACAATATATTTTATAACACCATTTATGGCTTTGATTATATTCGGATTGGTTTTTTATTCCTTGAAATCAACACGACTAATTGCATTTGGATTTCTATTTTTTATCGGTAATATCTTTCTTGTACTTCAATTTCTTTCTGTTGGATTGGCAATCACATCTGAACGCTATTCTTATGTTCCATACATTGGTTTGTTCTTTATCATCGCAATGGGATTCAATAATATTTATCATACCAAGAACCTGAAACTAATTCCTTACAAGTCCTTATCTTCCATTTTACTCATAGTATTTTTATTGATGTTTTCGTATCTTACCTATGCCCGATGTGAAGTTTGGAAAAACAACGAAGTCATGTGGACAGACGTCATCGAAAAATACCCAAACGATCACTTGGCTTATGACAACCGTGGTGTTTATTATCGAAGCATCAAACGCAATGATCTGGCTTTATTGGATTATAATAAGGTGGTTCAGATTAATCCCAAATATGCTTTGGGATTTAACAACAGAGGCAATATTTATTTCGATTCCAACCAAGATGATTTGGCATTGGCGGATTATAACCAATCATTGAAGTTGGATTCGACCACTGCCAATATATTTACCAACAGAGCTTTGATATACGCCAGAAAAAAGGAATATGACAAGGCTGAAAAAGATTTCGAAAAGGCCCTGAAAATCAATCCTGAGTACAAGGAAGCCTACATGAACAGAGGTATCTATTGGGATATGGTCAACCAAAACGACAAGGCATATGCCGACTTTACAAAATATCTTTCCATCAAGCCAAAGGATGATGGAATTTATAATTCCAGAGGGGTTACGTTGCAGAAGTTGAGCAAGTTTAAGGAATCTATCGATGATTTTACAAAGGCGATAGAATTGAATCCGAATGTAAGCGCCTATTGGTATAATCGCTGTCTGTCCGAAGGTAAGTTGGGTGAAAAGGATAAGGCTGAAAAAGATGCGATGCAGGCTCAAAAATTGGGCTTCAAGGTTGATTTTAATTTCTTGAAATCATACGGAATCGTCAATTGATTTTCTTAAGGTTTCAAGACAGCTAAAATGCCCGATTTATCGCAAATCATTTATCGAATACTTGGTTATTTTAAGTATTTGTGGAAAGCAAAAGGGCTGCATGGCATTCATTCTCCTTTTGCCTTTAACTTGCTGAACCTTACCATAAGAACCGATGGCGAATTTTATGTTTTCGACAAGTTGGAGAGGCACCGCGAACGGCTCTTGAGGAATAAGGAAACCATTGATATCATTGATTTTGGTGCAGGCTCTTCCATCAGCAATAATAGGCAAAGAAAGATTGCGGACATAGCAAGATATTCGCTCCAGTCAAAAAAATATTCCTGGCTTCTATTCCGCCTCACCAACCATTTTCAGCCAAAAAACATGCTCGAACTTGGCACCTCGCTCGGCCTCACTTCGCTCTACCAAATCCATCCCGTTTCAGGAGGAAAAATGATAACCCTAGAAGGCTGTCCTTCGATAGCAAATATTGCAAACGAAACCTTCATGAAATTCAGGCAAGAGAATATCGAAATCATCACCGGAAATTTTGATGACACCCTGACTGATGCCATCAAAAAACTCAAGCGTTTGGATTATGTTTATTTCGATGGAAACCACCGCCACGAACCTACCATGCGCTACTTCAATCAATGTTTGGAACACACCCACGAAGACTCCTTTTTTATCTTCGACGATATCCATTGGAGCAAAGAAATGGAGCAGGCTTGGCATGAAATCAAGAAAGATGCACGAGTAACCATCACCATAGATTTATTCAAAATCGGTATTGTATTCTTCCGCAAAGGGCAGGTGAAGCAGGATTTTATACTTAGATTCTGATATTTACCCTTCAATCCGTTTACATTTCAAACGGTAACGTTTCGACCTCAAACGGTAACGTTTCGACCTCAAACGGTAACGTTTCGACCTCAAACGGTAACGTTTTAACCTCAAACGGTAACGTTTTAACCTCAAACGGTAACGTTTCAACCTCAAACGGTAACGTTCCAACCTCAAACGGTAACGTTGCGACTTCAAACGGTAACGTTGCGACTTCAAACGTATACGATTGGATAAATTCTATATATAAAACAACTCCTTTATATATAGGGACATTCTCCATTCCCACTTCTTTTTCCTAATATTGCCATTATAAAAGTAAAGAAATACTACCATGAAATCAAAATTCCTTATCCGATTGCTGGCTGTGATGGTGGTGGTTTATTCTTGTCAGGATAGTAAGGCGCAGAAGAATGATTGGGAGAAAGAGGGTTTGAAGGGGAAGGTGAAATCGGTGAAGGAGGTTGAATATAACACTATAGATACTTTGGGTCAAATACAAAAAGGTATATTGAGACACCATTTATTGAAAATATTTAATAAAAAAGGGTATTTGATAGAAAGGTATTATTTCGAATCAGACAAAGATACTCTTGAATCAAAGGTTATGTACAAATATGATGATAAGTGGAAATTACTTGAGGCAAGTCGTCTTAAACCAAATAAGAGCCTCTTTTCAAAGACTGTTTATAAATATGATGATAATGGAAAAACAGTTGAAGAGAACCAATATAATTCTGTTGGGGAGATATTTCATAAAGATATTTTTAAGCGTGATACTTTAGGGAATTTTATTGAGTGGGATAGTTATCATTCAGGTGGAAGACTTTCTGAAAAAACTAACTCCAAATATGATGTTAAAGGAAATAGGGTGGAAGAAATTGTTTTCTCTTTTGATGATAGCCTTGGATATAAAG
>CAIWCG010000286.1 GCA_903911135.1 uncultured Bacteroidota bacterium | reverse complement strand
GCCAAATTCCCTGATTTGGTCATTCTTCAATGCTCTTTCCGAACATTCCCTGTGCTTCCTAACGGTGTAGGATTCTTCAGGTCTTTCAAAATTGATTTTCATGCTTTTAATTTTTTAATTATTATATAAGATTATTTAACTCGTGGCGGCACTTCCGCCATCGGTGGCAAAATTAGAGCGCCTCCCACCCGAAATCCTTACATAATTAATTATAAGACTTGCATGATTCACCTTCCCAATAAGCAAACTCAAAACCTATATCGACAATGAAAATGATTTAAAGGAATGACCACCCAAAACAAGGGCAGTTATTCATCTATTGCTTTATTAATGTGCGGTAAAACTTTTCAGGTGGTCATTTATATTCCATATAATGATGTGGGGTAGAGCTTGTTTATGCTGTATATATAATGACTGTTTCTTCGAAGCTGCTGCCATAGAGCATAGCCCTGACATGCCCAGCTTATCCTGCCACTACGAAGGCCCTTGTGTTAGGAGGCAGATAATCGATGGCTGGCAGGACGCATAGGATACGAGCTGTAGCCATAGGCTCCTAAATATTGTTAATATTTAAGTTGATTATATCCCTTGATTTTTACAAATCTTGTCAGAGTTACCGAGCCAAAAAGTGTGATTTTAATCATCTTCTCTACTTAAAAAGGCGAAAAGATGAGAAAAGTCATGCTCGAAATTGATTTATATCATCTACCATATGACGAAATCACATGAAATTTGCGCCCGAATCCAATTCACACATCCGGAATCTACAACAAATATTAAGAAATTATTAACAAATTTAAATAAATATGAACATCTTACCAAAAAACGTGAGTACCTATGGACAAGAAATAGATAGCTTGTTCTGGCTAATTACCACCTTCGCATTGATTGCGTTTGTGATTAGCCTTTTTGTGTTGATTTATCCGTTGTTTAAATATAGACAACGTGCCGGGGTGAAGGCCGAGTACTTTACCGGAGAGAAAAAGACTCATTTCAAATGGGTTGCGATTGCCTTGATTGCATTGGCATTGAGCGATTTCATCATCATGTATGCCGAGCACGATGCTTGGGTGACGATTGAAGGATTGCCCGCCCAACAGGATTTTCATGTGGGCGTAACTGGCCGTCAGTGGAATTGGATATTCACTTATCCTGGTCCTGATGGAAAATTGGGCACTGCCGACGATGTGGTAGTGGATGAACAAAACAGTGAACTTCATGTTCCGGTGAACAAGAACATCATTTTCGATCTTCGTGCCCGCGATGTGGTGCATAGCTTCTTCATCGTGAACACGAGATTGAAACAAGATGCACTGCCTGGTAGGGTGGTTACCCGTTGGTTCAACATTACGGTGGAAGGAAAATATGACATCTCCTGTTCGCAGATATGCGGGGTGCTTCATGCCAAAATGAGGAACTATGTGGTGGCAGAATCGCAAGAGAAATTCGATGCCTACATCAAGGCCCTTTATGATAACAATAAACCAAAGATATAACTAAAACAGAAAGATAGCATATGGAAAATACACATAAAATAAGTTTCGTGAACAAGTATTTGTTCTCTACCGATCATAAGACCATCGGTGCACAATACACCATAATGGGTGTGTTAATGGCCGCAGTAGGCGGTTTCCTGGCCTATATCTTCAGATATAATCTGGCTTTCCCTGGGCAAAACATACCACTTTTTGGTGCTTTAGGGCCACAACAATACAATTCCTTTGTAACCATCCATGGTATGATCATGGTATTTTGGGTTGGTATGCCGGTTTTGTTGGCCGGTTTCGGAAATTTCCTTATTCCGATGATGATAGGAACGGATGACATGGCGTTTCCTACGTTAAACATGATGTCCTTTTGGATATTCTTCTTGAGTGCTGTTATCCTGTTGGCATCCTTCTTTGTTCCAGGCGGAGCTTTCGGAGGTGGTTGGACGATGTATCCTCCATTGTCTGCCAATGGCTACATGGTTAGAGATCCCAACTTCTTGAGTGCCTTATTATCTGGCAGCAGTTTATTGATTCTGGCAGTAGCCTTGGAATTTGTAGCCATGCTTATGGGCGGTATCAACTTCTTGGTTACCACCTTTAACAAACGAACAAAAGGCATGACCGCTTTCCGAGTTCCTTTGGTAGTTTGGTATATCAACATAGCAGCAGTTATCTTCATGTTCTCTGTTGGTCCATTGGTTGCAGGTGCATTCATGCTTTTGTTTGACGTTGTTTTGGGCACCGGCTTCTATGACCCAGCACGTGGTGGCGATCCAATCCTGTTCCAGCACTTGTTCTGGTTCTTTGGCCACCCTGAAGTATATGTATTGCTGTTGCCATCACTAGGTGTATTGGCAGAAGTGATACCTGTGTTTTCCCGTAAGCCATTATTTGCCTATAAGAAACTGGTTTACCTTGCCTTATTATCGGCAGTATTGTCTGTTGTGGTATGGGCACACCATCAGTTCATAGCAGGTATCGATCCACGTATGGCAACGTTCTTCAGTATCGGAACCATCATCATCTCCATTCCATTTGCAGGCATATTCCTATCCTTTATGGCTACCCTTTGGGGAGGTTCCATCAGGTTTAAATTGCCTATGCTATGGGCACTCGGGTTCATTGCCTTGTTCCTGATAGGTGGACTTACCGGTTTGTTCTTAGGTTCCAATGCCTTCGACATCTATGCACACGATACCTACTTTGTAGTAACCCACTTCCACTACACCCTGTTCCCAGATATTTTCTTCGGATTCTTTGCAGCATTTTATTTCTGGTTCCCTAAGTTTTCCGGCAGAACATTGAACAATACCCTTGGTCATCTTCATTTCTGGTTGACATTCGTGTTCTTCAACTGCACCTGGTTCGTATTGTTCTTTAATGGGTTGGCAGGTCAACACAGAAGAATTCATGATTATTCAGCATTCAGCAATTTCTCCGGTGGTATCTATCAGACATTCGAAAAATTCTCTACTATAGGTGCCATTTGCCTGATACTTACGCAATTCATATTCCTCATCAATGTAATCATGAGCATGTCAAAGAAAAAGAATGCAGTGAAAAATCCTTGGGAGGCAACAACCTTGGAATGGGTTGCCGATTCTCCTCCTCCACATGGCAATTTCCCTGTTATGCCTGAAGTTTTCAGAGGACCTTATGACTACAGTGTTCCAGGAGAAGCGAAGGATTTCTTGCCTCAAAACCAACAATAAAATAAATATAAACATTAAAAAATTTATAATATGTCAAATAAAGAAATAAATTTAGAGATATCCCACGTTCCACAAGGAAGATTGGGGTTATGGATACTGATAGCAGGAGAGTTGATGATTTTCGGCGGATTGATTGCCTGCTACTTGTTGTATCGCATCCGTTTCCCAGAATGGGCTAACGATGCAGCGCACACTTCTACATTGATAGGTGCCATCAACACCATAGTTCTGTTAAGCAGCAGCTTTACAGTGGTGAAAGCGCACGAGGCAGCTCAGAAAAGGGATTACAAGAACATTACCAAGTATATGACAATAACCATCTTTTGCGGTTTGTTGTTCTTGGTCTTTAAGTCAATCGAATACATTACTGAAATACACGAAGGACATACATTGGTAAGTTCAGAATTCTTTTCGTTTTACTTCCTGATGACTGGACTTCATGGTTTGCACGTCGTCGCTGGAATGGTTACCATGTTGGTAGTGATGCTTGGAGCCCGAAAAGGCGAAAATCTTCACCGTGTTGAATTGGCTGGTATGTACTGGCACATGGTTGATCTTATCTGGATCTTCCTTTTCCCATTATTATATATCGCAAAATAAATTTAAATAATTAATAGATATGGAAAATTTAAATAAAGACACAGTTGTATTTCCAAGTGAGAAACACGACTATCATGGCCATCCAAATTATGCAAGGGTATTCTTCACCTTGCTGGCATTGTTCAGCTTTAGTGTACTAATGGGTGCCCTCCATTTGCCTACCATTGCCTTGATAATAATATTCGGTACCGCAGTATGGAAAACAGTATTGGTAATGCGTAATTTCATGCACCTTAAATATGAACCATTCCTGATATTGATAGCAGTGGTGGCAGTACTCTTCTGCTTGCTTGCTTTCTTTTGGGGAGTCTATCCTGACGTACCGATGGTTAAATTGGATATCGCAAAATAAATCTAAATAAAATGGAAACTACCTTAACAAATCCTGTCGCTTCCCGTAAATTTATTTCGGATGGAGTATTGGGCATGATATTTCTGCTCACTACCGAAGCAATGCTGTTTGCCGGTTTCATCAGTGCCTACATAGTAAATCATGCAGGTGCAACCATGTGGCCTCCGGCTGACCAACCTAGATTGCCAATTGGCATTACTGCAATCAACACAATCATCTTGTTGGCAAGTGGATTCTTGTTGTTCTTCTTTTCAAAGAATTTCAAATCCAATCAGGCAAATGGCAAAAATGGTTTAGGCATATTGATGCTCTCCATGCTGCTTGGCTTAACTTTTGTCTCCATCCAAGGAATTGAATGGGTAAGATTGATTGGCTATGGCTTGACAACATCTTCCAGCTTGTATGCTTCCTTCTTTTACCTGATAATCGGATTCCATGGACTCCACGTTCTTGTTGGCTTGGCTATTTTGGCTTACCTCTTCAATAAAGTTAAAAACTCCAAATCTACCGAAGACGCCAAGAATACCATCAATGCATGCAAGCTTTATTGGTACTTCGTGGTAGGCATCTGGCCATTGCTTTATTATCTGGTTTATCTAAGTTAATCTCATCACAAATCCAACAAGATAAATGAACGATTTCAAAAGCAGACTTAAAGATTATGCGCAGCTTTTCAAGCTGCGCTTATCTTTCTTGGTCGTGTTTTCTGCCGCCATGTCATATCTTTGGGCCACACACCGAAATGTGGACCCATTAATAATCTGGATGCTATCCATAGGCGGATTCTTCATCACATGCGCCTCCAATATCTTTAATCAGATTCTGGAAATTGATTCCGACAAGTTCATGAAACGAACTGCCAACAGACCCTTGCCAAACAATCGAATCAGCATCAATGAAGCATTCGTGTTGGCCATCACACTTGGCTTGTTTGGCCTTCTCATACTGGAACGAATCAACTATACCTGTTCCGTTCTTGGGCTGATAGCCATGGTTACCTATGTCGGCATCTATACCCCAATGAAAAGGATATCTCCAATCACCATCATCCCAGGAGCCATCGCAGGTTCCTTGCCGGTGGTGATAGGTTGGGTAGCCGCTACCGGTGAAATCAATCGTGCTGCCGTCATTCTGTTCATCATCCAGTTCATATGGCAATTTCCACACACCTGGTCCATTGCCTGGCTCTTGAACGACGAATACAGCAATGTAGGCATCCGAATGTTACCCAAGGCTGACGGAAAAAGCAAGTCCTCCGCCATCATCATCATGCTCTCCACTTTCCTCATTATCCCTGCCGGTTTGTTGCTTTACATGTACGAAACATCAGGCATCCACGTAGCCTGGATACTCGCCTTGTCAGGCATCACCATCTGGTATTTCTCCTACAAACTATACCGAAATCCAACCGACAAATCAGCCCTTGGGCTCATGTTCAGTTGTTTTCTCTATCTCCCAATACTGCTGATCACACTTGTAATAGAAGGTTTATTATGAAAAATTCAAGTTCCATTACCCCCGTTTTACTTACACTCGTAGTGTTATTTCTGCTACCCGTCCTGGCCCATGCATGTCCATTATGCCAAGGCGGTGGCACCACCAAAGACACCGTTACGGCCTACAAAGGCATCACCGCTTTACTCGCGTTGATACCCATCATAGGCGGTTCCGCCCTGTTCTATTGGCTCTACGTAAAGTATAAAAACAACGGCGAATAAACTCCCACAAACACCAGTTTTAAACGATAAGGTATGCAGACAACCTCCATGCCTTATCGTTTTTTTGTTTCCAACAATCCATCCCCCATCTCCTCCCAATTTATAATTCATAATTCAACATTTATAATTCCAATAAGGAGCCTATGGCTTCATCTCGTATCATGGTGCGTCCCGCTATCCGCTGTAGCCGCTGCCTCCCCATTTCCGATACAAAGCAGCGGGCTGCCGCTACTATCGGGGCTATGCTTCGACGGCAGGTTGCCTCGAATGAACTTTCAATAAGTAACCTGGCTGCGGCGAAAAGGCTTCGCCTTTTCG
>CAIWCG010000285.1 GCA_903911135.1 uncultured Bacteroidota bacterium | reverse complement strand
CGAAAAGGCTTTGCCTTTTCGCCGCAGCAACGACCTAAAATTGTAAGCCATTTCGAAGCTACCTGCCATCAAAACATAGCCCCGATAGTAGCGGCAGCCCGCTGCTTGGTGTCGGCAATGGGGATGCAGCGGCTACAGCGGATAGCGGGACGCACCATGATGCGAGAAGAAACCGTAGGCTCCTTGAAAGAATTATCAGTTATAGGCGTTGCCCTCTTGTCGCAGTTTTATGCTATTTTTGCGGCCATTAACAATAGCAACAAAAGAAATGAAATTAGTGAGTTTTTTAAATGGTAACCAGGAGGAACGCCTCGGGTTATTGGTGAATGAAGTGGTTTATGATTTGCATGATGCCTCCGTATCGATGAAGAAAAACGTATTGCCTACGGATATGTTGACTTTTCTTAGGGGAGGGGAGGTGCTGATGCAAACAGCCAGGGAGATAGCGGAAACGATAAGCAGCAACAATGTGAAAGGTGTGGACGATGCCAAGTTGTTGGCTCCAGTGCCTCATCCTACCTCTTGCCGAGATGGGTATGCCTTCAGGCAGCATGTGGCTGCTGCAAGGCGGAACAGGAAGGTGGAGATGATAGCAGAATTCGATGAGTATCCCATATTTTATTTTACCAATCACAATGCCATTCAGGGGCCTGGCGAGATAGAATGCATGCCCGATCATTTCAAACAGCTTGACTTTGAGCTGGAAGGTGCCATAGTGATAGGCAAGAAAGGCAGAAACGTGAAGGCTGCCGATGCGGATGGATACATAGCGGGCTTCATGATAATGAACGACATGAGTGCCCGTGTGTTGCAGATGGAGGAGATGAAACTGAACTTGGGTCCTGCCAAAGGAAAGGATTTCTGTACGGTGATAGGCCCTTGGCTGGTAACGCCGGATGAACTGGAGCCTTATAAGATACCGGCAAAGGAAGGACATGTGGGCAACAACTATAACTTGAAAATGACTTGCCATGTGAATGGTGTGAAGGTGTCGGAAGGCAATTTGGGCGATATGGACTGGACCTTTGCAGAGATAATAGAACGATGTGCCTATGGAGTGGATATACTTCCGGGTGATGTTATCGGTTCGGGTACGGTAGGAACAGGATGCTTCCTGGAACTGAATGGAACTGGATTGCTGAATGACCCCAATTACCAGACGCAATGGCTACAGGCAGGTGATGTGGTGGAGATGGAGATAGATGGACTTGGAAAACTGTGGAACAAGATAAACAAAGTCAACACCGATTTCTCCTTGCTGGCCATGAAGAAAGCACATAAGTAAGAACTCATAAACTTTCAGGAGCCATTAAAAGATATGATGCAGCAAATAGATACCGAGGCGGAGAAGAAAGAAATACTTAAACGATACAGGAACCTCCTAAAGGCATGCAAGCCCACGAAGGAAGGCAAGAAAACCATCCGTCAGGCCTTTGACACTGCCTTGGAAGCACACAGTGAAATGCGCCGCAAGTCGGGCGAACCATACATCTATCATCCCATTGCCGTAGCGCAGATAGTGGCGGAAGAAATCGGCCTTTCCACAACCAGCGTGGTTGCTGCCCTGCTTCATGATGTGGTGGAGGATACAGACACTACGCTGGAAGATATCGAAAGGATGTTTGGCAGCAAAGTGGCTACGATAGTGGATGGATTGACCAAGATTAGCGGAGTTTTCGATCAGACCAGTTCCTTGCAGGCAGAGAATTTCAGGAAGATGCTCTTGACTTTGTCTGATGATGTGCGGGTGATTTTGATAAAGCTTGCCGACAGATTGCATAACATGCGAACGCTTGATTCCATGCCGCGTGAGAAACAATTGAAGATATCATCCGAAACCAAATATCTGTATTCTCCTCTGGCACATCGTTTGGGATTATATGCCATCAAAACCGAACTGGAAGATCTCGCATTGAAATATACCGAACCGGAGATATTCAAAAGCATTGCCCGCAGTTTGCAGCAGACAAAAAGGGATAGGAACAAGTTCATCGGGGAGTTTACCGATCCCATCAAGGAGGAATTGACCAAACAAGGATTCACCTTTTCCATCAAGGGAAGGCCTAAATCCATCAATTCCATATCATCTAAGATGCGCAAGCAAGGTGTACCTTTCGAAGAGATATTCGACCTCTTTGCCATTCGGATCGTGATTGACTCTCCCATTGAGAATGAGAAATCCGACTGCTGGAGAGTCTATTCCATTGTTACCGATTTTTATCATCCCAACCCTGATCGTCTTCGCGATTGGATATCGACACCGAAAGCAAATGGCTATGAATCGCTTCATACTACGGTTATGGGCCCTAATGGCAAGTGGGTAGAGGTTCAGATTCGTTCGAACCGTATGGATGAGATTGCGGAGAAAGGCTATGCCGCTCATTGGAAATACAAGGAATCCACAACAGAAAATGCCTTGGATGAATGGATAAACAGGATACGCGAGATGCTTGAGAACCCGGAGTCGAATGCTTTGGATTTCATCGATGAATTCAAGTTGAACCTCTTTGCTGATGAGATATTCGTGTTCACTCCTAAAGGCGAGTTAAGGAAGCTGCCCTCCAACTCCACTTCATTGGATTTTGCTTTCGATATCCATACCGATGTGGGCTATAAATGCATCGGGGCAAAGGTGAATCATAAATTGGTGCCTTTAAGCTATAAATTGAAGAGTGGGGATCAGATTGAAGTCATCACATCGAGCAAACAGACTCCTAAAGAAGACTGGTTGAATTATGTAACTACTGCCAAGGCGAAATCAAGAATAAAGGATGCCCTGAAGGAGGAGAAACGAAAGATTGCGGAAGATGGAAAGGCTATGTTACAGCGCAAGTTCAAGCACTTGAAGATTACTTTCAACACCAATAATGTCAATGAATTGCTTGCACATTATCGCATAGCGAGCCCGTTGGATCTATATTACCGTATCGCTATCGGATCATTGGATGTGAAGGACCTCAAGGATTTTACACATGACAAGGACAACATCAAGGCAAAAGTTCCGCATCCCAAGGCAGACAGTCATTCGTTCGAGCAGATGGTCAAGAACATACGTGGGTCATCAGATATGTTAGTGATTGGAGATAGGATGGATAAGTTCGATTATAAGCTATCGCCCTGTTGCAGTCCCATACCTGGCGATGACGTCTTTGGTTTCATCACAATCAACGAAGGCATCAAGATTCATCGAACCAACTGCCCGAATGCCATTGAACTGATGTCGAACTATGCCTATCGAATAGTAAAGGCTCGATGGACGAACCAAAAGGAAATCGCATTCTTGGTAGGCATCAATATCACCGGCATAGATGAAGTGGGTGTCGTGAACAATATTACGATGGTCATCTCTAACGAATTGAAAGTTAACATGCGCTCCATCTCCATCGAAAGCAACGATGGCATCTTTGAAGGAACCATTATGCTGTTTGTTCATGATACCGATCATTTGACGATGATGATGGACAAATTGAAGAGCGTGGAAGGCATCTTGACCGTCAATAGAATTGACTCCAACTAATAAACCGTTTTAAGTTCTTTATTGTTAATTTAAGGATTGAAACATCCAAGTGATATAAATGTCTTAAAAACGATTTAATGCTGTTTTAAATCAATTTCAGAGGCATCAACCTGCAATCCATCCGCCATCGATTGGCAAACCGGTTCCGGTTACAAAAGACGCTTCATCTGAACATAACCAGATGACGGCTTTAGCCACCTCTTCTGGTTCACCCAATCTTCCTACCGGTTCCATCGAAACGAATTGTTTCTCCACCTCTTTGTTTTTGCCCGTAAATCGGTCAATCATAGGGGTTCTGATGACGCCAGGGCATACGGCATTGATTCTTATTCCTGCCTTGGCATATTCCAAAGCTGCAGTTTTTGTCAATCCCAACACCCCGTGCTTGCTTGCATCATAGGCTATGATACCTTGAAATCCAATCAATCCTGCTACTGATGAAGTGTTGACAATGGCACCCTTGCCTACCTTTAGAAATTCAGCTATTTCATATTTCATGCATAGCCAAGTTCCCTTCAAATTGATGCTGATGACCTTATCGAAATTCTCCTCCGTACATTCATGTGCTGGAGCAGATAGCCCTTCAATGCCGGCATTGTTGAATGCAAAATCGAGTCTTCCATAGGTATCCAAAGTCTTGGCTATCAATGCTTGAACATCTTTGCTTTTCGAGATGTCGGTCTTGATGAATATCCCTTCACCCCTCACTTCGCTTATTCCTTTTAATGTTAGGTTTTCAGTGTCTTCCACCCAATCGGCGACTACTACCTTAGCCCCGTTTCTGGCAAATTCAATTGCCGTAGCCCTTCCTATTCCGAAGCTGCCTCCGGTTACGATAGCCACTCTGTCTTCAAAAATCTTTTTCATTGTTTGTTATGATGTTTAATTAATTGTTTTAATGCCTAATATGCTTTATCGGATGTTTTCAATCACTATATATTGGTATATAGCCTATTTATTCGACGCAAAATTACTGCAAAAACCCTTGATACGCAATGAAAGAAGTCAGTATAATAAATGATTGATGTCACCAAACTCCCATAAAAAAGAAAGCCCGGTTTCATTTAACCGGACTCTCCAAACAAAACTCTAAAAATATATCTATTATGCTAAGGCATCATTCCGCCTCATTTTATTATTGCATCTAAACTTTAATGTATGTTATGAATTTGTTCATTAATCTTGTTCTTTTATCTTAATTATTTAAGAATATGTAGTATTGAAATCCCATCGTAATCTTTATCATAAATCACGATGCAAAAATATATCCGTTTCAAAGCGAATGCCATGAGATGAGTCATTTTTGATAATGATTGTCATCATGTAAATAGAATTTTTTCAGGAGTAATTTTGCATACTTAATTTAAGATAAAAATGAAAACGATCATTAGTAAAACAGCACTGATTATTTCAATTATCTTAACGGCACAAATTTCCATTTCACAAGTCAGCAAAGACTCGGCAACAATCAAGGGAAGTCTGTCCGTTAATGATTTTGAAGCGAAATTGAATGCCACAAAAGATGCACAATTGATTGACGTCCGAACGCCGGATGAATATAACAGTGGACATCTTAAAGACGCCATTAACATGGATTACTGGGCGAAGGATTTCGAACAAAAGCTTACTGAATTGGACCCCTCCAAGCATACATTCGTTTATTGTCTTGCAGGCACACGAAGCCTCAAGGCAATGCAAATAATGAAGAAAGCAGGATTTTCAACAGTTAATTATCTGGAAGGCGGCATCATGAAATGGAGAGTAAATGATAAGCCTGTTACAGAAAGTGCCACTTCGCCAACAGGTATTGGTATCAAGGAATCGGATTATGAAGCGTTGATAAAAAATGGCAAACTTGTTTTGGTTGATGTATATGCAGTATGGTGCCCTCCTTGTAAGGAAATGGCACCCATTGTAGAACAGTTATCCAACGAATTGAAGGATAAACTGCATGTTCAAAAGATCAATTTCGATACTAATAAGCCGTTGGCGAAATCATTGAGAGTGGAAAGCTTTCCTACATTCATCATGTATAAGAACGGGAAGCAGGTATGGAGGAGTGAAGGCAAGATGGACAAGGCTGCATTGCGATTGGTGATTGACCGATATTTGTAAACCTATTTATTAACTTAAAAATGATGCATCATGAAGCCTGACAATAAGAACACTGTACTTGAATATATCCGTAAATTCAATGAAATAAGCTATACCGACATTCCATTGGTAGGCGGAAAGAATGCATCGTTGGGTGAGATGTTCCAAAAGCTTTCTAGTAAGGGAATACAAATTCCCGATGGATTTGCAGTTACCTCCAATGCCTATTGGGAATTTATTTATGCCAATAAACTAAAACAGCCATTGAGTGAATTGATGGCTAAGCTTGATAGGAAGACTTTCTCCAATCTCAAGGAAATTGGTCAAGGTGCCCGACAACTTCTTGCTGATGCAGTCATTCCTGATACCATTGTTAAGGACTTGTTCAATGCATATGATGATTTGGGTAACAAGTATGGAGGATTCATTAGCGTAGCGGTGAGAAGCAGTGCCACTGCCGAGGATTTGCCAGATGCGAGTTTTGCTGGACAGCATGATTCCTTCTTGAATATTTCTGGGCCAGACGAATTGATTCGTGCCTGCCATCAGTGTTATATTTCATTGTATAATGATAGGGCCATAAAGTATCGTGAAGACAATGGGTTTAATCATGATAAAGTGGCTCTTTCCATTTGTGTTCAAGAGATGGTTCGGTCTGATTTGGCATCATCTGGCGTTATTTTCACATTGGAACCTGAGAGCGGATTTGAAGACATCATTCTTATCACAGGCGGTTGGGGACTAGGAGAAAATGTTGTACAGGGTGCCATCATACCTGATGAGTTTCTGGTATTTAAACCAACTTTTCGTTTAAATAAGAATGCCATCATTTCAAAGAAATTGGGAACAAAGGCAAAAACGATGGTGTTTACTGAAGCCATTGATCATCAAGTAGGTGTAAAGGTTGCAAACATTGATACTCCAGAATATAAACAGAATCTGTTCATCCTTGATGATTCCGATATCAATAAGCTTGCTGGTTGGTCGTTGATGATTGAAGACCATTATAAACAGCATATGGATATCGAGTGGGCAAAGGATGGTATCACTGGCAATTTGTTCATCGTCCAGGCGAGACCAGAAACAGTTCACAGAAAGGATGATCATTTTAAATTGAAGGAATATAAACTAAAAACAAAGGGAAATAAGATAGTGGAAGGAAGTGGAGTAGGAGGTAAGATTGCCAAGGGTGTGGCTCGTATCCTAAACAGTCCTTCAGAGTCCGACAAACTTCAAAAGGGAGAAATCCTGATAACTGGTATTACCAATCCGGATTGGGATCCGATCATGAAGAAAGCTTCAGCAATAGTTACCGACAAAGGAGGACGAACTTCTCATGCTGCCATTGTTGCCAGAGAACTCGGATTGGTTGCTGTAGTAGGTACGAGCAATGCAACAGAACTTATAACCAACGGACAAAACATTACTGTTTCATGTTTGGAGGGCAACACTGGAATCGTTTATGATGGTTTGTTGGATTGGGAAGAAAAGACGGTTGATTTTCGTAATATCAAGATGCCTCAAACACATGCAATGATGATAGTTGCTGACCCCGAGAAGGCTTTTCAACTGACCTGTTATCCTAATGACGGGGTTGGATTGCTTAGGATGGAATTCATCATCAATAACGAGATACAAATTCATCCCATGGCCCTTGTAAAATATGACGAACTGATTGATGTAAAAGCAAAAGCCAAGATTGATGAAATTACGCATCACTATCCTGACAAGAAGGAATATTTCATTGATAAACTGGCTCAAGGAGTGGCTACTATAGCAGCGGCGTTTTATCCTAAGGATGTCATTGTGCGAATGAGCGACTTCAAAACCAATGAATATGCAAACCTGATAGGCGGCAAGGACTTCGAACCAAAAGAAGAGAACCCTATGCTCGGTTTTCGTGGTGCCTCGAGATATTATAATCCTCGATATAAGGAAGGTTTCAAGCTTGAATGCGCTGCCATGAAACGTGTTCGTGATGATATGGGATTGACGAACGTGAAGTTGATGATACCATTTTGCAGAACGGTGAGTGAAGGCAAGAAAGTGGTTGATTTGATGGCCGAATATGGACTCAAGAGAGGGGAAAATGGCTTGGAGATTTACGTTATGGCCGAAATACCGAGCAATGTTATTTTAGCTGCAGAGTTCGCGAAGGTATTTGATGGTTTCTCCATCGGATCGAATGATTTGACACAATTGACGCTGGGCATTGATAGGGATTCTTCCATCATCAACGACCTATTTGATGAAAAGAATGAAGCCCCCAAAATGATGTTCACCTCCATGATTAAAAGTGCCAAGGAGGCAGGTGTCAAGATAGGCCTGTGTGGACAAGCTCCAAGCGATTTTCCGGAGTTTGCGCAGTTCTTGGTAGAGCAAGGAATAGACAGCATTTCCTTTAATCCAGATGCTTTGATTAAGGGAATAGAAAATATAAATAAAGCAGAAACAATTAAAAACAACAGATCATGAAAGGCTCAAGAAGTGAAACAAATCATCAAAGCAAACAAGGCATTACCCACAAACCTCGCCCAGAAATCAGGGATGACATGGACAGCAGAAAAAACAAGGAACTTGGCTATAAAGGTGATAAAAGCAAGAAAGGCGATAAGGTAAAAGGCGGACAGGTTAAGCGATAATAGTGGCTATAACTCCTCCCCCTAATTCCTAATTTATAATTCGTAATTCATTTAAGGAGCCTATATCCTCTTCTCGCATCATGGTGCGTCCCGCTATCCGCTGTAGCCGCTGCCTTCCCATTTCCGACACCAAGCAGCGGGCTGCCGCTACTATCGGGGCTAGGTTTTGACGGCAGGTAGCTTCGAAATAGCTTTCAGCAAGTAAATGGTTGACACTTAAGGATTCATCCAAATGTACATTTGGCTCATCCAAATGTACATATGGCTCATTCAAATGTACATTTGGCTCATCCAAATGTACATATGGCTCATCCAAATGTACATATGGCTCATCCAAATGTACATATGGCTCATCCAAATGTACATTTGGCTCGTTCAAATGTACATTTGGCTCGTTCAAATGTACATTTGGCTCATCCAAATGTACATTTGGCTCATCCAAATGTACATTTTATTCCGTGAAAAGTGCCAATGCTTCCATGAAAAGTTAGCCAAGTTACTTATAAAAAGCTCTTTCGAGGCTACCTGCCATCAAAACCTAGCCCCGATAGTAGCGGCAGCCCGCTGCTTGGTGTCGGAAATGGGAAGGCAGCGGCTACAGCGGATAGCGGGACACAGATGGGACGAGAAGAGGATATAGGCTCCAAAAAAGAATTGGGGATTAGAAATTAAAAATTAGGAGGGGGAGAAGGTGAAATGTAGATTGAAAAGTGAATAAGAAAAGTAGAAAAGGCTGTATTTATAAGTCCCGTCTGTTATTTAATCGGTAGCACAAAAACCACACTGCGGTGGTGAGCAGGATGGTGAGGAATATATAAAAACCTATATCGGCAATGGACTTTTCGTAGGCTTCTTTGCTGAAATTGCCAACAAAGGCTGGAACCGGAATAAGATTATTGGAAATGGAAATAGGGAAAAAACGCCCCAGGTCAAATGATTTCAGATATTTGATTTTTGTCAGCACCGGTTCCAGTATCATGAAGTAAAATAGGAATATTCCCAACGAAATAAAGGCCTTTCGCACAAGAAAACCTACCATGAAGGCAAGCGAAAGCTGTGCAAAGGTCTGCAAGGCAAACAGGGCCACATAATAAATCATGTCGAACATATTGCCCATTCCTGAATCTGTGGTAATAAACCCGATGATAAACGCAATGATGGCAAGCAATAAGGTTACGATGACGGAAATTATAGCCACATCTATCAGCTTGCTGGTCATGAATTGGTTTCGGCTCCATCCATCGATTATGTTTTGGCGGTGCGTCTTGAAAGTATATTCATTGGTGATGAACATGATGATGATAACGGATGGAATGAACACGAAAAAGGAGGAGAAATAGGCGATGGTATGCCATGCTTCGGGAAAAGAAAATGGATCGCCGATGAGAAACTTGGCCATTTGGCTCACTTCCTTTTTGTCGGCAGTAATCTTTTTGAAGATGTTGTAGGCAATGTAATTCACGCCGGGATAAGTGAGCGTGGTAATGCCGAGCAGCCACCAAAAGGCTCGATAATTCTTGATCTTGAGCCATTCTGTCTTGATTAAACTATTCATAAGGTGCAGTTAATTGTTTGTAAGTTCAAAGAATTTCGTTTCCAGGCGTTTCTTTTTGATGACCAGGTGATTGAGAACAACCCCATGGTCGAAACAGTATTGGTTTAGCTCCTCCAATTTTGCCGAACCCTTGGGGATGGTAATGTTTACCATCTGCTGCTTTGAATCTATGGAAACATTCTTGGCAATAAGCTTAAGGATTTCGGCCAACTTGTTCAGGTTTAATGCGCCAAGTTCCACTATGTCATCATCAATCAATACCTCCTCTACAGGACCTGAAGTGAGAAGATGACCAGTCTTCAAAATAGCCACATGGGTGCAAACTTTTTCCACCTCATCGAGCAGATGACTAGCAATGATGATGGTATGTCCATTATTCCTAAGTTCCAAAATCAGTTCTCTTATCTCTGCGATGCCGACAGGGTCAAGTCCATTGGTAGGTTCATCAAGTACCAGCACTTTTGGGCTACCTAAAAGTGCAGCAGCTATAGCCAATCGCTGTTTCATTCCAAGACTATAGCTGTTGAATTTACTATGTTGCCGTTCATGCAGCTTTACTTTCTTCAACACTTCAGCTATTTCATCTTCACTTCCACGTCCGCTGATGCTTTGTGTAATTTTCAGGTTATTATATGCAGATAGATAGTGATAAAAATTAGGTGTTTCGAGCAAAGACCCAATTTGTTTCCTGTCTTCATGAGTTGATGGCTTGCCAAACCAAAGATAAGTGCCATTTGTTGCCTTCAATACATCAAGAATGATGGAAAGCATGGTAGTTTTTCCACTTCCATTGGGGCCTAATATGCCAAATACGCTTTTCTCTGGCACATCGAACGAAACATTGTCAAGTGCCTTGAGAGGACCATAATATTTCGTCACATTTTGTATGTTCAATACCGTTTCCATTGCTGCTGTTGTTTGATTTTTTCAAGAATTTCGATGGGCAAATGTAACCATTTATAAAACAGTTGCAGGTTTTTGGCCATTTGGTGCAGGTTTTCGTTCATTAGGCATATTCCAAGCATTAAATACCTTATCTTTGCCGCCGAAAAATAGAATGGAAAGAATGAAAAATACACGATTTATAGGTATGGTTGCAGCTTTTTCGATGGCAGCTTTACTGATGATGACCTTTGCTTGCAAACAGGATGGATATAAGCGAACCGAGAGCGGATTACGATACAAACTTTTCCCGAAAGGGAAGGGCAACAAGCCGAAACTTGGAGATTATTTGCTGATAGATATGCTTATAAAGAGTGTTAATGACAGTGTTTTGCTGGATACCCGCAAACAAAGGAAAGCCATTGCCACTTTGATGCTGACACCTTCATTCAAGGGCGGAATGGAAGAGGCTTTTGGCATGATGGCTGCAGGTGATAGCGGTGTTTTTGTCGTTTCTGCAGATTCTGTTTTCCAAAAAACGTTTCAAAAGCCACTTCCCGAATACATTCCTAAAGGTAGCGACCTGACTTTTTACCTTACCATGCGATCCATTACGCCTAAGGTGGAATATGATGAAGAACAAAGCCTGAAAGAACAGGAATACATGAAAAAACTGGCAGAACGCAAGGAAAAAGAGCCAGAATTGCTGCTGAATTACATAAAAGATAACCATATTGCTGCAAAACCTACCCCAAGTGGTCTGTATTTTATCAATAAGGAGACAGGAAAAGGGGCAAAACCTGCTAAAGGCAAACTGGTAAAGGTACGATATGTGGCAAAATATCTTGATGGAACGGTGGTAGATCAATCTGACTCGAATAAAGAGCCAATGGCCTTCAATCTTCTGCAACATGAAGTGATAGCAGGCATGGATGAAGGCATATCGATGATGCGTGAAGGCGGAAAAGCTACGCTCATTGTGCCATCAGGTTTAGGTTATGGCGATGCAGGTCGAGAAAAATCGGTGCTGCCATACTCTTCCTTGATTTTTGATGTAGAACTGGTGGAGGTAGGTAAGTAATCTTGCCCATATCCTTTAGCTGATTCTCCAGAACCTGCACCTTTTTAACCAGAACCTGCACCTTTTGTCTTAAAACCTGCAGGTTTTGTTCGATGACCTGCATGTTTTGTCGGAAAACCTGCAGGTTATGGAGAAAAACCTGCAGGTGATGATGAAAAAGGTGCAGGTTCTATATAATAAGGTATAGGTGGTATCAATAAAGATGAACATTAACCATGAAAAGCTGGAGGTTATGTAATGAAAGGTGCAGGTTATGCTTAAATGGGTTAAGGTTTTATTATAAAAGATATTGAATATCTCATAAAAGCTTAAGGTTATGGTCTATTTGGGCAAGATTGACTCATAAAAGGCATAAATCATTGATTAAAACCTATTGAAAATGAAAAATCGGTTATCATTTAGCTCAAAAAAGCTATTTGATAACCGATAAAGTCTTAAGATGATGGATTATATCATCGAATTAATGTAACAAATCCTTTATTATTATTGTATTCAATGCCATCTTTTCCTTTGGCATCGATAAGATAATAGTAAGTACCGTCAGGTTCTGGCTGACCATTTGCATTAAGTCCGTTCCAACCTCCAGCTATATCCGTCCATTTATAAACCAATTCGCCCCAACGGTTAAAGATTCGGGCATTTATTGAAGCTATATTCTTCATGTCTGGAACAAATAGGTCATTTTTTCCATCTCCATTGGGAGTGAATACATTTGGCAGGGTAAAATATGAATTGGTTTCGACAATAACATAACGAAGTGTGAAAGAATCGACACATCCGAAGGCATTTGTTACGATTAATGTGACGGTATATGTACCATGCATGTAGGTATGTGTAGGAAATGTGTCAATAGAATAGGTGCTGTCGCCAAAATTCCAACGATAATTGAAACCACTTGTAACCGATGGGGTAAAATGTACAACTAATGGCTCAAAACCTGAATCGGGCGTGGCAATAAATGAAACCGAAGAGCCATTTCCTACAACCGTTACCGTGGCAGTATCAGGAATTCCGACACAACCTCCAGCAGTTATGGTAACCATATAAGAAGTTGTGGCGGTAGGGCTCACCGTTATGGAAGAAGCTGTACTTCCATTGCTCCAAACGAAAGTTCCTGTGCCATTTGCTACAAGTGTGATGGAATTTCCATAACATATTGTGGCGGTATCCGGCACTATGGTGACGACAGGTTTAGGAAGTACCGTAACGGTATCATGATACGTGATGGAAGGGCAACCGATGGCATTGACACCTGTAATGGAATAGACGGTAGTGGCAGTGGGCGACACGGAAATGGAAGCATTTGTGCTGCCGGTGCTCCAAAGATAATTGGAAGTTCCATTGGCAGTGATGGTTACTGCATCACCTATGCAAATGGTTGGATTTTGTGGCGAAAAAGTGATGACCGGAGCCGGAAGAACCGTAACCGTATCGAAATAAGTTTGACTTGCACAGCCATTTGCATCAGTTACGATGTTGGAATATACGGTAGTTACGGTAGGATGTACGGTTTGTGTCGAGTTCATCACACCATTGCTCCAAACATAATGATAAGGCACGCTGCCACCTGAAGCTATTGCGAAAAGATTGACAGCATCGCCCGGACAAACGGTGGTATCATTGGAAATTGCAATCGTTATCGGAGGCGGTTGTGTAAGGGTAAAGGCTTGCGTTGCGGTGCATCCGGTATTGTCTGTAATGGTTACGAAATAAGTTCCAGCAGTTATGCTAAGAGCGCTATTTCCGAGACCTACAGATGGAGACCAGGAATAATTATATGGACCATTTCCGCCAGAAACTGTAGCTGTTGCCGCACCGGTTGTACCTCCATTGCAAGGAACATCAAGTGTTGATGGAACAACTACGATAGGAGCAGGATCAGTGAAAGAAACTGTGTCGATAATGAAACATCCGTTGCCATCAACGATAGAAATGGTGTAAGTACCTGCAGAAAATGATGAAGCAGTTGCAGAAGTTCCGCCAGAAGGTGTCCATAAATACATATAAGCGCCAACTCCACCGGTAGGATTTACATAAGCCAGTCCATTAGCTGAATCATGACAAGTGATAGGTACATGAAAGGTATGAGGATTGATGACATCTTGCTGAACAATGTCGAAAGTGGCGATGGCAGTGCAAAGTCCTCCCAAATCGGTGATGATGCAATGATAAACACCTGCCGAAAGTCCGGTGGCAGTAGCATCTGTTCCACCAGAAGGTGACCACACAAAGGAAAAAGGTCCAATACCGCCACCGGTAGTTACAGATGCTGTAGCACCAGATACACTTCCGCAAGGAATAGGTGTTTGATGCGCGGCAAAACTGAAACCTGTAGGGATGCAAACGGTACATGTTGTGGTTTGATAGTAAAGTCCTGCCAAAATAAAGTTATAACAATCGGAAGAAATTGAAATGCCGAAGTCGGAAGTTGCTTGTCCTACCGAAACTGTTGTAGCAGTATCATCAAAATTCCAAAAATCTTGGGTATAATTTCCAACTATCGAGTTTAAAGTTGCCTGATGTGTGGTGGCAACGTTATCTTGTAGGTCGGCAGCCATATAAAATGCCCTTGCATTTGTAGCTGCAGCACAAACAGTGTCAATGTTTATCACTTGATCTACAGTTCCTCCACCAATGGATATGCAACCATCCCAAATGGATATGGAACCAGTGTAAGGAGCGTTAAGATCTCTATAAATGATTATCAATGATGCGCCATCCACTTCACGTGAATTGCTGCCAATGATGGAATCCAAGACATAAGCTCCATTTCCTGTGATATAATTGGTAACATCTGCCCTAAAAGTTCGCGTTCCTACCTCGCCCCAACACTTCGATGCATCGGAACCAATATCTGTTGCGGCAATGGTATCAATGGCACCGAAGGGATTGGTAAGTACCAGCAGAGGAGTGTCAGACGAACCGGCAAAATAGGAAACATCCCACCAAATGAATGCACGAACTACGGCATAACAGCTGTTTGGCAGGCCAGAAATTGAAAGTGTTGCCGGAAAACCTGTACCAAAAGTGTTGATGGCAACAGCATTATATCGGGAAGTTATCATTTTCTTGGCACCAACATAGTTTAATCCGCAAGCAGTTGTATCAAATGCCAAACCGAGTACATGGTTTCCATTTTTTTGATAATGATTATTGGTGTTGATTACTTTGCCTTCAGCAAAATCAGCAGGGTTTCGTGTTTGAGCTGAAACATTACCAACAGTCATTGAAACTATTGCCATACATGCTACAAGTGCCCTTCGAAAAGCTATATTCATATTCATTTTTGATTAAGATGTTTAGATTTAAAGAAACAAAATTATATAAAAACTTGGAAAATGTTCAATAACAGGAAAAACTTTATTGTCGAGACCTATTAATTCTTATCGAAAACCTGCAAGATATGTTAAGGAATCCTTAAATATTAACATTTGTTCTTGATTCATTAAACCTTCATTGATAAAAATAATCTTTGCAACCACATTCATTGAACAAATATCTACATCTTTTATGAATAAAGTTGTCTTTTTTGCATTATTTCTCATTGGTTTTCATTCATATTCTTTCGCACAAACGGTAAAAATTCATCCTGATACGCTTCGATTGACAATAGCTGATGCAGAAAACCGATTCATCAAGGAAAATCTGACACTATTAGCCGACCGATATGACATTGACATAGCAAAATCGAAAGTTCTTGATGCCCGGCTTTGGAATAATCCTAATTTCAATTATGCCCAAGGATTGTATGACCCACATACCAAGAACTTTTTTGATTATTCTTCGACAGGAACCAGCAGCATTCAGTTGCAAGAGTTGTTCAGCATAGCAGGAAAGCACACCAATACCGTAAAACTTGCACGTATCAGCGAAAAACTGACAGAACTTCAGTTTCAAGACATTACCCGAAGTCTGAAATATGAACTTTATACTGATTTCAATACGCTTTTATCCGACCAACAGCAAGCAGTGCTGTATAATTATGAGATAGAAAAGCTATCATTGCTGCTAAGTTCGATGAATCAGGAAAAACAATTGGGAGTGCTGGCAGGCAATGACATCATTCGCCTTAAAGCCGAGATAGAAAACCTGAAAAATGCATCAGTTCAGAATTATAATGACTTGATGGCTACTGAAAAGGACTTGAAAGTGCTGTTGAATGCATTCTATTCCACTTATATTGTGGTGGAAGATGCTGCAAATCCTTCGAAAACCTTACTTCCTGCATTGCCAGATTTGATCAATACGGCAGAAGCAAACCGTCCTGATATGCAGGTCTCAAAGACAACGGTGGAATATCAAATGCAAAACATAAAATTGCAACGTTCCTTGTCGGTTCCTGACTTTACGATGGCAGTTTGGCATGATGCCTCGGGCAGTTACGCCACCAATATCGATGAAATCAGCCTTGGCTTCGACATACCTATTTTCAATCGGAATCAACATCAAGTAAGGATTGCAAAATATCAGATAGAACAGCAAAAATTGAAGGATTCGTTGCAGCAAAATACCCTTCAAAACGAGGTGGCTCAAGCGTTTGACATTTTTCAGAATGTGAATTCGCAATATGGGTCGTTGGATGTGGATTATAATCGGCAACTGGATGAATTAAACAATGGCGCCATCAATAATTATTCAAAACGATTGATAAATCTGGTTGATTTTCTCGATCAAATCCGCACTTTTACCTCCTCACGTTTGAGTTTTATTCAATTGAAGAAGCAATATTTCGATTCGGTTAATTATCTGAATTTCGTGGTTGGAACTCCAGTCATTAAATAAATTGAGAATTGTAAAAATGAGTAATCGGTTATCAAAAATCATCAATAAAAGTTGGATTAAGGGAGTCATGATTAGTCTAAATCCTGGTATTATGCATAATAACTCACTTGGTTTGTGGGCTAACCGGCTTGGATTTCGGCCCAACCGACTCCAGTTTTTGCATAACCGACTCCAGTTTCTCCGTGACTGGCTCCAGTTACGGTCTAACCGGCTCCAGTTTTTGCGTAACCGACTCCAGTTTCTCGGTGACTGGCTCCAGTTACGGAGAAATCCACTTGGATTACGAGCCAACCGGCTTGGATTATTGAGAAACTGGAGCCAGTTTCAGCCTGACCGAATGGGTTTTCAGTCTAAATTGAACTTCAATAATAGGAAACTTAGGAATTTTCCATCATTAAATATATAATATTCAATAGCATCATGCAAAAATTACTTATCATATTTTCAATATCCATCATCGCCATAACTTCTTGCAATCTTGGCAAAAAGGAAACCGTGACAGAGGAAGCCACTGCCGAAACCGGAGTGATAAAACTGACGGACGAACAGATGAAATACATTAAAACCGATACGGTTAAAGAAGTTAATGATCAGGACCTTTTAATATTGAATGGAAAGGTTTCATTTGATCAGAACATCGTGACCAAGATTTATCCGTATTCGGGCGGAACGGTGATAAAAGTTACTGCCGGCATTGGCGATTTTGTGAGAAAAGGACAAACTTTGGCCATCATCAAGGGCGGTGATGTGAGTACCGTTCAAAATAATTATGCCGAGGCAAAAGTTGCTGTCGAATTAGCTAAAAAGAATGCAGATGCCGCCAAAGAATTATATAAGACCAATGTATATAGTGAGCGTGATATGATCAGTGCAGACAATGATTATAAGAAAGCGTTGGCCGAGGTGGCGAAGACAAAATCATATTTAGATATGATGGGAATGAAAGAAGAATCGGTAGATGCAACCTATACCATATCTTCCCCGATTGATGGCTATGTTGTCGAACGAAATGTGAGTGAAAACACGGCGGTAAGGCCAGATAATTCAAACAATCTATTTACCATTTCCAATTTGAAAACCGTGTGGGTGCTGGCCGATCTTTATGAAAACGATATCTCAAAAATAATTGTTGGCGATTCGGTTGAAATAAAAACAATCGCTTATCCTGACAAGGAATTCAAGGGAAAGGTTGATCAGATTGGAAGTTTCTTGGATCCTCAATCGCGTGTGGTTAAGGTGCGTGTGGTTCTTGATAATTCAGAGAAATTATTGAAGCCCGAGATGTATGCCAGTGTCAGAATATCGACGATTTTTCCAGGCAAAGTGTTGGCTGTTCCCACCAAGGCTTTGGTCTTGACAGGAGACAACTACGTAGTGATGGTGGCAGGTCAGAACAAGACCTTTATCAAGCATCCGGTGACTATTTTAAGGTCATTGGAAAGTGTTACGTTGATAAAGAGCGGACTCAAAGAAGGGGATGAGATTGTAACCGATGGGAGTCTTTTGGTTTCTAATAACAATGCGGCAAAATAAGTTTTAGCGATGAATAAGATTATTGGAAATATTCTTGCTTTTTCTTTAAAGAACAAGTATTTCATATTGTTTGCAACTGGATTGATAGCTGTTATAGGAATCATCTGCTACCTTAATACCCCCATCGAAGCTTTCCCTGATTTCACGAATACGCAGATAAAGATCATTACCCAGTGGCAAGGAAGAAGTGCGGAGGAAATAGAGAAATTCATCACTATCCCGATAGAAACGGAGATGAATTCAGTCCAGAAGAAAACCAATCTACGTTCTATTTCCTTGTTTGGGTTAAGTGTCATCACAATAATATTTGATGATGATGTTGATGACTTTTTTGCACGACAGCAAGTGGCAAACCGGCTTATGAATGTCTCTCTTCCGGATGGAATTCAGCCGGAGATGGAACCACCTTATGGCCCTACTGGTGAAATTTACAGATTTACTTTAAAGAGCAAGACTAAAACTCCAAGAGAACTTAAAACCATTGAAGATTGGGTGATAGAAAGAAACCTGAAGCAGGTACAGGGAGTGGCTGATATCAACAGTTTTGGAGGAGATGTCAAAACTTTTGAGATAGGCATCGACCCAAACCTGTTGGCGAAATATAATATCACCTCGTTGGATGTTTATAAGGCGGTTTCAAACAGCAATGTCAATGTAGGTGGAGACATCATCGAGAAAAGCTCTCAAGCTTATGTTGTAAGGGGTATTGGTTTGATAAATAATATTCAAGAAATTGAAAACATTGTTATCGATAATTTCAATGGAACGCCTTTGTTGGTCAAGAATATTGGAAAAGTGATGGAGTCTGGCATGCCACGATTAGGACAGGTAGGACTTGGCAGCCAAGATGACGTGGTGGAGGGCATTGTGGTGATGAGAAAGGGTGAAAATCCTGGCGAGGTATTGAAAAGTCTTAAGGAAAAGATCAAGGAGTTGAATGAAGAAATACTCCCGCCCGATGTTAAGATTGAAACTTTCTATGATAGGACCACATTAACTGATTATACCACACATACCGTGCTTCATAATCTATTTGAAGGTATCATTTTGGTTACAGTTGTTGTCTTCCTTTTCATGGCTGATTGGAGAACTACCTTAATCGTTTCCATCATCATTCCATTGTCATTGCTTTTTGCTTTTATCCTGATGAAGATAAAAGGAATGTCGGCCAATCTTTTATCCATCGGTGCCATTGACTTTGGGATAATCATAGATGGGGCAGTGGTCATGGTCGAAGGAATCTTTGTCATGCTATCGCATAAGGCCGAAGAAGTGGGCATGCCGCAGTTCAATAGAATGTCTAAACTCGGTGCCATCAGAAAGAAAGGAATAGACATGGGCAAGGCCATTTTCTTCTCCAAGATGATCATCATCACGGCATTGATACCCATTTTCGCTTTCCAAAAGGTGGAAGGAAAGATGTTTTCTCCATTGGCCTATACTTTAGGCTTTGCTTTGCTAGGTGCTTTAATATTTAGTCTTACTTTTGTCCCTGTTTTGGCGAGCATGCTGCTCAACAAGAATGTGCATGAGAAACGAAACCGTTTGGTTGATGCCATGAATTCCATTTATAAAAGGGTTTTTGATTTTGTTTTCAAAAGGAAGGTACGAAGTTTGGTAGTGGCCATCATCATTCTGGTCGTCAGTCTTGGAAGTTTCAGTTTTCTTGGCTCCGAGTTTTTGCCGCATCTCAATGAAGGTGCATTGTGGGTGGAAGCCCAGTTGCCCATGAGCGTCTCATTGACCGATGCCGAAAAGGTTACCTCCAGAATGCGTGAAATCATCCTGAAATTCGAGGAAGTGAAAGGAGTATTGTCTCAAACAGGAAGACCTGACGATGGAACCGACCCTTCCGGTTTCTTCAGCATCCAGTGCCATGTTGATCTCAAGCCACAGGAAGAATGGAAAAACAAGGAAACACTCGATGAACTCAACGACCGTTTGAATGACAGCCTCAATCAGATTCCTGGACTCGTATTTAATTTCTCGCAGCCCATCCTTGACAATGTCGAAGAAGCCGTAGCAGGCATCAATGCTTCTCAAGCCATTAAAATCTTTGGAACCAACCTTAAAGTCCTGGACAAGATGGCCGACTCGGTTTATAACATCATCAAAACCGTTCGTGGGGTAGATGATTTGGGTATCCTTAGGAATCTTGGTCAACCCGAAATGAGAATTGAACTCGACCAAACCAAGATGGCTTACTATGGCGTATCTACCCAAGATGCCCAAGCGGTGATAGAGATGGCGATAGGAGGCAAGGAAGCCACAAAAGTTTATGAAGACGAAAAGAAATTCGATTTACGCATCCGCTACCAGCCACAATACCGAAAAGATGAAAAAGATATAGGCAACCTGATGGTGCCTACCCTCAACGGAAACAAGATTCCCATCAAGCAGCTCGCCGAAATCAAGACCATAACCGGGCCTGCCTATGTATATCGCGACAACAATGCCCGATTCATAGCCGTAAAGTTCTCCATCCGAGACAGGGATTTAGGTGGAGCCATCCAAGAAGCCCAAGCCAAAGTCAATGCAGCCATCAAACCACAGAAAGGCTACAAGATAATATGGAGCGGCGAATTCGAAAGCCAAATACGAGCCCAAGAACGCCTCAAGATGGTCGTCCCCATCAGCCTGCTCCTCATTTTCCTCATCCTCTTCATCACCTTTGGCAACAGCAAAGACGCCATGTTAGTCTTGTTCAACGTCCCCTTTGCGCTCATCGGCGGCATCTTCGCCTTGCTCATCACCCACACCAATTTCAGCATCTCCGCAGGCATCGGCTTCATCGCCCTCTTCGGGGTAAGCATCCAAAACGGCGTCTTGCTCCTCTCCGAATTCAAGGCCAATCTATTCCATCGCCAACACTTAAGCGATGCAATCAGGAATGGAGTCATGAACCGACTTAGACCGGTCGTCATGACAGCACTCATGGCCTCCCTCGGGCTCCTTCCAGCAGCATTATCCACCGGCATAGGCTCCGAAACGCAGAAACCACTCGCCATAGTCGTCATCGGAGGCCTCATTTCCGCCACCATCCTAGTACTTTTAATCCTTCCCTGCATTTATTACCTGGCCAACTACCGCAGCAAGAAATTCAAGATGCACGCCGATACCGTATAGGTAATTTGGAGCCTACGGTTTCTTCTCGTATCATGGTGCGTCCCGCTATCCGCTGTAGCCGCTGCTCCCCATTTCCGACACAAGGCAGCGGGCTGCCGCTACTATCGGGGCTATGCTTTGACGGCCGGTAGCTTCGAAGAAACTTTTGGCAAGTAACCTGGGT
>CAIWCG010000284.1 GCA_903911135.1 uncultured Bacteroidota bacterium | reverse complement strand
TTTGTTCGGTTCAGACACATTTACCGTTGAAAAGGTGGTTTTGGGGGAGGATAAAAGAGACGGCGGAGACATTCTTTGACAGAAAGTCGTTATTCCCACGTAAAGAATAGCGACTCTTTGCGTGGGAATAGCTATTCTTTGTGTGGGAATAGCGATTCTTTGCGTGGGAATAGCGATTCTTTGCGTGGGAATAGCGATTCTTTGCGTGGGAATAGCGATTCTTTGCGTGGGAATAACGATTCTTTGCGTGAGAATAGCGATTCTTTGTGTGGGAATAACGGTTCTTGGTGTGGGAATAGCGGTTCTTGGTGTGGGAATAGCGATTCTTTTTTTTTTTGGACTTAAATGAGGTTAAGCTTTTATGGGGTTTGATCGGTTATTGCGTAAAAAGTCATTTCGAGGCAACCTGCCATCGAGGCATAGCCCCGATAGTAGCGGCAGCCCGCTGCTTTGTGTCGGTATTGGGGATGCAGCGGCTACAGCGGATAGCGGGACGCACCATGATACGAGTGGAAACCGTAGGCTCCTTAAAATATTTCTTTTAGAACTTCTCGAAGAAATTCAGGGCTGGCTCCACCTCCGAATTCCAGTAGTTGAAATCGTGAACGCCGGTTTCGGACAGGTGCAGGATGAGGGTCAGTTTCGGGTTGCATTCCTGCAGCCTTTTGTGGAAGGTGATGGTTTGCTGCGATGGCACCACGGGGTCGTTTATGCCATGGCCGAGATACATGGGGACCTTAAGGGAGGCGGCATCGTGCATAGGGTTGTCGGTGGTTTCCCAGAGCTGTTTGTTGTCTTGATACGTGCCGTAAAATCCGCCCATCACGTTGTCGTAGGGGGTTTGGCATTGGTCGAAATCGCCCGACAGGGAAGCGCCAGCCTTGAAAAGATTGTCGGTTCGGAGTGCCGTCATCACCACTCCCCTACCCCCGGTGGAAAGCCCGATGAGTAAGTTGCGTTTGGCGGGCAAAAAGATGCCATATTTGTTTTGCAGGTAGCGTATCAGCGTGTCGGTAACCCACACACCGGTAGGGGCATTCAACCAATCGGCACGGGTTTGGGGATAGTAGTGGGTAGCATATACGCTCAAACCCATTTCGGGCATCACCAGGCGGTATCCTTTTGCCAATGCTTTCTTACAGAGGTCGGAATCGCTGCACCATCTTTCGCGAGAGAAATTCCATCCCGGCAGCACGAGCATGTCGCCTTTGCTGCCTCCATAAGGGACTGCTATATCGACAGGAATGCCTGTTATATTTATAGTTTGAAGCCCAACTTGCAAGGGGATGAAATCGGTGCTGTATTGAGTGACATCCTTGCCAAACAGGGAATCATCTTTCTGCTCTTGATGATGGCAAGAACAGAAAATAATGACAAGAAGGAGGTGTTGAAATCTACAGAAAAACGAATATCTCAAAATTATTCCTTGGCAAAAATTAGAAGGTTAGTGAGTATCCTATGGTAAAGTCTGTTCCGGTAAAATAGGTAGGGAAGAAAAATCCACCGACATTATCAGAACCGAATGTAAGTCTTGTATGGCGCCAATGCAAACTCATGAAAGGACCGAAAACAAAGGTATTGTAACCACCATAAGCTGTAGAGAATCCCAAGTTTAGCCAATGACCGAACCCATGGGTATATCCAAACGCATAGAATGGATTCACCGTTACACCTGGCAGGTTGCTGAAGCCTTGAATATACGTAAAGAACAAGGCATTTACGGCATAATCGCCTTTAACGGAATCGGATTTCATTTGCTTGTATTCGGCCATTAAGTTAAGTTTGGTGCTTAATGGCATCTTGAAAGAACCTCCCTGTGTTTCCTGTGGCAAAAAGACATTGGTCAATTGGTTAGGGTCTGACAAAGAGCTTCCAAACAGATTACTGATGATCATCCCGCTGTAGTTCTCAACGCCATTTTTTGAAAATACCGATACATCCTTGGTATATTCAAGCTTACCCAAATCAGAAATTCCAGCAACAAAATCCCAATGGGGGTTGGGATAATAGGACAAACTGAAATCAAGTGCTTGGCCACGTCCAGAAGGATTAAAAGGAGCTCCACCCATTTGTAAAGGAACAAAATAAGTGGCATTGGTATGCTGCAATCGGGAAGTCTTTATGCTATAATCAAAACCAACACTGACTGTATCTCCCTTGTTGGTAGTTCTAATGGAGAAGTCCTTATCGATCATATTAATGGCGGCAAAACCCATCAAGTATTTGGCTCGGAAGCCTACTTTCAATTCTTTGTGATGCTCCTTTCCAAATATGGAGAATGAACTTCCCAATGCGAATTCCCTGTAGTAGTTTCCATTTACTTCAAAAGGATCCAATTGAGCCGTCATCCCCCTGAACTGACCATTTCCTTGCCAAATTAACTTCGCAAGATTCTTGGAAAGTATAAAATCAGTTGCCAGTTTATCATCAACGGTCAAACTGAAATTAAATGGCTTTCTTTCTTTTGGTGTACGAAACTGAAAGGCCAATGACATAATTTGAATATCATGACCTACACCAATGATATTGTTAGGTTTTATTGAATTGAAAATATCCAGCATTTGTTGACTGCTTAAGGTTTTATCCTTACTCAAATTCTGTATTGCTCCATAATTAAAGGAGTTGTTTCCCAACCATAAATAATAATTCAAAGATAGCTGAAATGATTTTTTTCCTAAGTCCAATTGCGAAGGAAATAATCTGGAAGCCGTTACGTCATATTGGGAACTGTATAATCCCGAAAGGTTATTCTGTGCCATTGCACAATTAGTAATGATCAACAGCGCTATTGCAAAAAATATATTTCTATTTTTCATGGTAAAATGTTATTAATTTAAATCCACCAACAAATCTCCAACAATCAATACTTTCAAGGAATCGGTATTTCTAATCGTAATACCTTGTGGTCTTGGCAACACATTGGATTTTAAGGAGGTAACAATGTAACTGGCTTGTTTCATGTGATCCAGCTTATTGGTATTGATATTTACAATCAATGAATCCTGTGAATATCCGTTTGAATAACCATTAGCATCTATTGGACAAGAATTAAGTGTATTTTGTGCTCCATCAAATAATGAATCAAGAAGCTTATTAGTATTGTCCAAAAAATAGAATTGCAATCCCATATTCAATGGGAACCCATTGGTAATATAAAATGTCAGTGTACCCCCAACCACATCAGTATGGATTTTATACCCATTCAAAGTAAACTGTGCCGTATCCTTGATGCTTACCGAGTCGCTTTGAACAACTGTAAACTGCAGTATGGATAAATTCTGCAGTGTTAATTTTAAAGTTATGAATTCATTGCTTGAAATGGTGAGTGCCGTTACACTGCCGTCTGAACCGAAATTATTTATCTTTAATATTAGACTGTCTTCTATTGTTTTACCGGAAAGATCAATAGGGATTGCTGGAGAATAATTACCATTCAATGCAGGTATGTCTGTCCTGATTGTATCTGTAAATATAATGCTGTTGTTGCTTGCATTTTCAACCATAAGTACAGCCCCTGCCTTAATGTTTATCGGCATTGCATTGATGATATTGTAACTTAGGCTTCCTGACAGTAGAGTCAATGATTTAAATGATGTGAGTGATATGAATGGTGTTGGAGCTATATTCAGGTTGGTAATTGGTGGAATAGATGGATAAGTACCAGGTGGATAGCCAATTGCGGCTGTATTCACTGTTGCTGAGGCGGTAATATTTTTCAATTGAACTATTTGATTGATTTCGGTATTGGTTCGTACCAGTGGTCCAAAAATGTTTGACTGCCACTTTGGCATGTTAACATCATTAACTTTAACCTTACAAGAATTTAAAATTACCGTAAAGGCAATCAAAATCAATCCAAATTTTTTTGCAGTTTTCATCATCGTTGTTAGTTTATTTATTCATTGCAAAATTACAAATTTATTTGATACAAACCAATGATATTTTATTTAGGCGTGAAACAAACCATTTAAATGAACCCGCATGATACCAGCAAAAATACAAGTTATTCGGTTTGTATGATATGTTTGATGGCCTTTGGATTTATCAATCTTAGAATAAAAGCGAATACAAAGGAGGAAGCGACCGCTACTCCAAAACTCACTTTCCAATTTGGAGATACATATCTCGATCCAATATATATCAGAACTATTCCAATGACAAAGATGACTAAGGAAAGAATGAAACGATAGTTAACCTTGAACTTGAATATCCTTTGTACCATGATAACTTGTGTGAGCCCAGTTAACATTTGGGTGGTAAGGCTGGCAGAAGCGCAACCGATGGCCTTGAATCTTGGTATCAGGAAGATGTTCAAAGAGATATTTATCACCATGCCTAGGCTTGCCATAATGTTCAATTGCTTGAGATTTCCATTGGCGGTAAGCAATGTGCCGAAGATATAGGTAGATGACATGGCCACGAAACAGAACATCAAAATTCCGAATACATCAGCCGATTCGCCTGCATTATGCTTATATAATAACCCCATCAGTTCATCTTGATAAAAGTAAGAACCAAAGGCAACTATCAACGCTGGTACGATTAACAATGAAACGGCCAGTTTTACCATTTCCTCCACATTTTGTTGGAGTTTGAGCATCCTTGCAAAGATGGGCAACAGCAATCCTGAAAACAGAAAAGCAATCATGTTTGAGGCATCGAGCAGACGGTTTGCCGAAGCGTAAATGCCGGCTTGCGAAGCTCCATCAGGAAGCAGACGCTCAATCATAACGGTGCCTACATAAGTGTAAAAAGTCATCAATAAAGCAAGGACTGCATAGGGATAACTTTGTTTTAAAATCATGATGAAGAATACGGGCCGCCACAGAATTTTCTTCAACTTTACCCTATCAATGACAATGATCAAGGCAATGAAGGCAGTGAGCGCATATCCGGCAGTTTGAGCATAAATATACCATTCTATCTTGAAATTTCCATCCGTTACATGGCCCCACAAAAGCATGCCGCAGATGGCTATCATGATGAGCCTATCAAGGACCGAAATCATGGAATCGGTCTTGAATTGATGCAGCCCTGCTATGTTGCTCCTTAAATATAGAATCGTTGAAATCAGCACTTGATTGAAAGCCATGAAAAACAGGATTTTCAATTGCATGAAATCATAACCGATAAATAATCCAACGGTGAGGCAAACGACCAGAAAAACGGCAGCCAACAGCATCCGAAGCACGATGATGCTCGAAACATGCTTGTTTACCAGGTGCTGGTTTTGGGCAATGTTTCGGTTATTATAATTGGTTATGCCCAAATCAAGGAGGATATTCAACAGAAAGGAAAAATTGAAGAGTGCATAATAATTTCCAAATCCTTCGGTGCCCACGGCGTTTTGAACCGACCTATCGACCACCAACACCCAAAACGGTTTGGTGAGCAGATTGAGAACTAAAACGAGAGCAAGATTGGTAATGAATTTACGCCGCATAATTATTTTGAAGGGCTCAAAACTACTTAAAGCATCTGTAATTAATATGAAATCAAGAATTGTAATGCTGTCTTGAATATTGGCAATAATCTCAAAAGAAAGAGCTAAATGGCCAATATTTTTATTGATGACAAGCTAATTTAAGCTTAAATTGACAAAATTATCGTCAATCTGTAGGTAAGAAAACTGATTCTGTATGTATGGAATGGTAAAACTTATGTATGGAATGGCAAAACGTATGTATGGATTGGTAAAAAGTAGTTATGGAATGGTGAAAAGTAGTTATGGAACGTCATTCCATACGTATGGAATGGTAAAACTTATGTATGGAATGGCAAAAAGTATGTATGGAATCCGTTTTCTTACCTATGGAATGGCGATTTTTTTGAGTATTGAGGAGGACTTAAGGTTGCATTATTGAATAATTAACTAAGAAAAAAAGATTCTTTGCACCACCAGAGCCAAACCTGCCACACCGATGGAAATGGATATGATACGGACTATCAAATCGTAGGAATTTTGTTTGCGGGCGAACCAAATCAGGGGGAAAACCAGGGCCACGAGCATCAATTGTCCTGCCTCTACGCCCAAATTGAAGGAGAAAAGCGAGATGGCACGGGTACCTTCGGGCATTCCAATCTCTCTCAAGGCGGCAGAGAAGCCGAATCCATGTATCAATCCGAAAAGGAAGGTCAAACGCCATCGTTTTTTTGGTTCACCTACGAAGAAAGCAAGCAATTTTCCGGGTTTATGGATGGAATTTTGGTGAAGTTTCTGGATATAGATGTTTTCGAACGCCACAAAGGAAATGGACAGCGCAATCATCGACTCGGTAAGCTGCGAAGGTAGGGCATAAATACCAAAAACCGCTATCGCCAAGGTGATGGAATGGGCAATGGTGAAGGCGGTTATGACCTTCAAGAGGTTGTTTATTCCGGTAATCATCAACAGTAGTCCAAAAAGGAACATGATGTGGTCGTATCCGGTGAGAATGTGCTTGACACCAATGATAAAGAAGTCCTTGAAACGAGTCCAGCTATCATTATCTTTAAATGTTTGTGATGAAGGAGAAATTATGGGAGGATTTTCCTTTGATACCAAGGTATTTTGGGTGTCTGTTTTGATGATTTTAGGTGAATCTTCTGGATTGTTATCAATTGTTGAGGAGGTTAGGAGTTTTTTGCTGGTATCTTTATGAATAATAATGGCAGAGTCCTTTTTGGCAAGGGTCTTTTTGCTGAAAGGGCGCATCTTCCATGCTATCCTCAAGTCATTTACCGATAAATTCACCTTGTTACTTTCCTTGTTTAGGATGAGTTCGTTGTTTTGGTTGCCAATGAGGAAGTCTATGATGTTTTCATGCGTTGCCATGAGTTCAAAAATCATGTTATACACGATGCTGATGTGGTCAAAGGTGGCATCGGAGGTCAATTCGAAGGTGAAAGTGTAGCTTCTTACCTGCTTGAGTGGCCTATCGCCGATGAGTTTTACCTTGCAAGGGATATTTTCATTGGCAAAGAGAAACTTCTTGTTGAAATAATCTATGAAAGGGCCACAATCATTAACTTTTTCGAACCAATCCCGCTGTGGAAGGAGCGTAGTGAGGGTTTCCATGGGAATGGTTATCTTGATTTCGACCCTTTCCGAGTCTATGGCGATGGTAGTGTAGGTAAGCGAGGCATCATGAGCATGGCAAATGGACGAAATGCATCCCATCATCACCACGAAGACAAGATATTTCGCCATACGATGCCTCATGAAGATGGGTTATTGCTCCTTTTTGAGTTCATTGGCGAGGAGTTTCACCAAATCGTTGGCCTTTAGGTCTTCTGCGTCTATGATATAGTTGGCTTTTTCGTAGAATCGTTCGCGATAGGCCATCTGATCCTTTATCTGCAGGACCAGTTCTACATCTTTGAAGTCCTTCAGCATGGGTCTTTCGGTTTTGCTGGCGGCAAGGCGATGGAAAAGCAAGCCGATGCTGGCCTGTATATATATAGTAGTGCCATTTTCGCGCATTTCAGCGAGGTTATCGAAGAAACATGCTGTGCCTCCACCGGTAGCCACTACGATATTCTTCTTTTTGAAGGTCTTTCGCAAGGCTTCCTGTTCCATTTCGCGGAAAACGTTCTCGCCTTTGGTTTTGAAGATGGTGGGTATGGAGATTTTGTTGTCCTTTTCGATCATTTCATCGAGGTCGATGAAGGAATAGTCGAGTTTTTTGGCAAGTTCTTGGCCACGAGAGGATTTTCCGCTGCCCATGTATCCGATTAAGTAGATTCTCATGCTGTATTATTATGTATGATGGATGCAAATGTAGTTTCTTTGGGAGGAATTACGGATTATACATTGCGATTATTGTACCCAGCAAGTCGATTTCTTTGGGTCGCAAGTCGATTATTGCGCCCATGAACTCGATTTATGCACCCATGAAGTCGATTTATGCACCCATGAAGTCGATTATTGAACCAAGCAACTCGATTTATGCGCCCATGAAGTCGATTTATGCGGATCCGTTAACATTTCGATGATTTCGCATAATGCTCATTTTTGATATTTTTGATGATTATCGGGTAGCTGACCAATAGAAACGGGTATATTCAGCAGAAAATAAAACTGTAAGGTGGATAAAATATTTTGAACTTTTATTTTGGGTATTTTTTCACGGAAAGTGCGGGGAGGAATTCGCAAAGGGAGACTATGTTTTTTATTGTTGATTTGAGAGTTGTGGGTTTTTTATTTTTAATTTCTTTTCTTTAGAAGAAAAGAAACAAAAGAATCGCACTCAAATATTTTTGC
>CAIWCG010000283.1 GCA_903911135.1 uncultured Bacteroidota bacterium | reverse complement strand
GATAGTAGCGGCAGCCCGCTGCTTGGTGTCGGGTTTGGGGAGCAGCGGCTACAGCGGATAGCGGGACGCACCTTGATACGAGAAGAAACTGTAGGCTCCAAATAGAAATTATAAATGATGGATTATGAATTATAAATTTTGACTGGGAGGAGGGAGGTTATTTTTTATCTATCCAAATGCCGTCTTCCTTGATGAGGTCGATGAGGGCATCTACGGCAAGGCTGGAGTCGATGCCTCGCTGGACTATATTTTTGCCTCTGTAGAGGGTGATTTTGCCTATTCCGACGCCTACGTATCCGTAGTCGGCATCGGCCATTTCGCCCGGACCGTTTACTATGCAGCCCATGATGGCTATCTTGACTCCTTTGAGATGGTCGGTTCGTTGGCGTATTTTGGCGGTGGTTTCCTGCAGATCGAACAGTGTTCTTCCGCAGGAGGGGCAGGAGATGTATTCTGTTTTGGAGATGCGTGTGCGTGTGGCTTGGAGGATTCCGAAAGCGGTGCGGTTAGTGAGTGCTTCTATATGTCCGTTATATTTTTCATTGATGGAGATGCCATCGCCCATGCCGTCGAGGAGCAGTCCGCCAAGTTCGGTGGAGATGGTCAACTGGTCTTGTTCTATTCTTCCGTCCCACTCTCCTGCAAGTAGAACGACGGGAGTTTTTGCATCGAGGCGTATCATGTCGAACAGCACTCGCCTCATGTCTGCCATTCCGAAAGTACAATGGGTGGCATATAGAAGTAGGACTGCGGTGGGGTCTTTTTTCAAGTTCATGATGACTTCGTCGGTAACTTCAGTGGAACCTATCTTGATGAAATTCATGACCTTGGAACGGGTAGTGGCTTCTTGATAGTTTTCAAGGTTGTAATATGGATAAAAACGGTCTCTTGACTGATGTTTTTGCCAAAGTTTAAAAGGATAGATGATGCCCAAGGTTCCAGGTATTTCGAAATCGATGGCTCTCATGTCCTCGTTATAGATTTCGTTATGAATGAGATAGTCGCATGCCATGTCGCCGATGTTCCATTTGTCGGAAACGGCATCGTATTGATAGCCTAAGGCAACCAAATCTACTGGCTTCAGTTCGTCTTGTGTGCATGCCAATTCGGCAATGACCACTGGCACCTGATGTCCGCCGATATTCAACACCGGATGGGTAACTCGGCGATTATAAACAAATGGATTGATGGGATTCTTGGTTATGGTGGGTCTGAAGACGAGTTTCCCTTCTATGTTTTTGTTGTATCGGTCTGCCAAATCTTTGGCCACAGGTATTTCGAACTCCGGATCCTCGGTCAAGGAAACGCGAATGGTATCGCCCAATCCGTCCTCTAAAAGCGTTCCGATGCCAATGGCAGATTTAATCCTGCCGTCTTCGCCGTCACCAGCTTCGGTTACGCCAAGATGCAATGGATAATCCCTTCCAGTTTCCATCATCTTGTGCACCAGCAGGCGATAGGCTTGCACCATCACTTGTGGGTTGCTGGCTTTCATGGATAGCACAATGTCGTAATAGTTCAGGTCTTCGCATATTCTCAAGAACTCAAACGCTGACTCAACCATGCCAAGCGGAGTATCGCCATAACGGCTCATGATTCGGTCGGACAATGACCCATGGTTCGTGCCGATACGCATGGCAGTGCCATATTCCTTGCAAATCTTGACCAAAGGAATGAACCTTTCACGAATCCTGTCCAGTTCTTCCTGATAGGCGGCATCGGTATATTCTATATTCTCGAATTTCTTCTTGTCGGCATAATTTCCCGGGTTGATGCGCACCTTCTCCACTATCCTGGCCGCAATTTCGGCAGCGTTGGGAGTAAAATGTATGTCCGCAATCAAAGGCGTGGTATAACCGCGCTTGCGCAATTCATCCTTTATGTTCTTCAAATTCTGCGCCTCATTGATGCTTGGCGCCGTTATCCGCACATATTCGCCACCGGCATCAATGATTCGGATGGACTGTTCCACGGTAGCGATGGTATTCATCGTATCGGTGGTGGTCATGCTTTGGATGCGAATAGGATTATTTGCACCCAAGGCTATATCTCCTATTTTGACTTCTCTCGTTTTAAATCGCGAATAATGCGTCAGCGAGTTGCAGTATTTAAATTGATTATCTTCCATATTGAGTGCAAAAGTAGTAAAAACCGAGTGCATCCATCAGAAAGGATTATAATTGCCAGATGATTCAGTGATGATTGACTCAAAAGCAAGTATATCGCCTCCAAAACGTGTTTACGTTTTACCAAAACCTAAACACGTTTTACTAAAACTTAAACACGTTTTGCCAAAACTTAAACAGGTTTCATCAAAACTTAAACACGTTTTGCTAAAACTTAAACAGGTTTTACCAAAACTTAAACACGCTTTACCAAAACTTAAACTCGCTTTGCCAAAAGGTAAACACATTTTGGGCATGGTGTAGTGTTATTTGGCTAACATTTTATGGCAAAATATGTTCATTAAATACTTAAGAACAGTAATTATCATCATAAAACAGTCTTAGAAACAATTTTCCTCAATGGCTTTAACGGCATTATTCAACCTGTCCTCACCCAAGCCACCGATTATTCTATAATTGGCATTTATTCTTTCAAGTTCCTTGATGTATATGTCAAAAAGATAATCCCTGCGGTCAGGATTTTCACGGAGCGGGTCATATTCCCAAGCAATGTCGTTGGCCATGATCAAATAAATATCGAATTTCTGTTGCTTGAGTTCATTGGAAATAAAATCAGGACAGGTTTTGAATTTATCATCACACCAAACCTTTAAAATAATCATTTCGGTGTCAACAAAAAGCAGTTTATTGGCTTTATCCAATGCATTCCTTTGGTATATCAATTGCTGTTTTGAGATTTCCATTAGGTCTTCAAGCGTATGGTTTCGGTTAAGGTTTGCCAAATATTCCCTGGCATATTCGGGCACCCAAACAGTATCGAAATGGTTCGCCAAATCTTTGCAGAGAGTGGTTTTCCCGGTACTCTCGGCACCAAGTATCGCCACCTTTAATATTCGATTTTCTTCCATGCTCCTTTCCATTGATGGTAGCCTTCAATGGCCAAAATAAGCAGAATAAAATAAAATACTGCCGTTATGTATAGGTCTTTAAAACAATAAACCAGCACATACATGGAGTCTGCGATAATCCAGATTACCCAGTTTTCCAGCTTCTTTTTTGCCGTCAACCAGGTGGCGATGATGCTTGCTGCCGACAAGGTTGAATCGAGCCAGGGGATGGCCGCAGAAGTATAATGGCTGAATAGGTATCCAAGAATCATCGTTAGGCCTATGATGGAAATGGCAGCTATGGCAAGCAATTTAAAATCCGAAAAGGAAACAGACGAATCTTCGTCCATGCTGGTTTTAGTTGTCCATTTATACCAGCCGTAGCCTATGGTAATAAGGTAAAATACTTGCAGCCACATGTCGGCAAAGAGCTTGGCGTCAAGGAAGATGATCAAATAGAATATGGTGCATACAAACCAAAGTGGCCAACACCAATTGTTTTGTTTGATGGTCAGCCAAACGCCTAAAATGCCGGTGACGAAGCCTGCTGTTTCTATCCAATTCATTAGGGGCAAAAATAGGAAAGTAATGCGAAGCAAAAGGAGATTCGATAAGTATCATTATCTTTGCACACCATTTATTTTGTTTTGCCGACAATGAATATCAAGTTGATTATATTTTTCAGAAAAGTTTGGAGGATAGCCTTTAATCTCAATTTCCTTTTTTCCTTTCTGCTTCTTTACCCGTTATTTTTCGTGTTTATCCAGAAAGAAAAATGGTGGGGTATCGTCTTTCGGCTGAAACGATTGTGGGCAAAGATGATTTGCCTCAATGTTGGCATCCGCTACCATGTCACCGATTATGCAAATCTCGATAAAAATGGCACCTATATTTTCTGTGCCAATCATTCTTCCTATATCGATACGGTCTCTACCTATCTTGCCACGCCCATCTATTTTCATTTCATGGGAAAGGCAGAATTGACGAAGGTTCCTTTGTTCAGAATATTTTTTTGGAGGATGGACATTCCTGTAAACAGGGGCAGCAGAATTGGTGCACACAAAGCTTTCAGCCGAGCTGCTGCCGATTTGCAAAAGGGAATAAGCATTGCCATCTTTCCTGAAGGCACCATCCATGAAACCGCTCCCAAACTGCATCGATTCAAGAATGGACCATTTAAGCTCGCCATAGAAAATCAAGTGCCTATAGTTCCCATCACTTTTAAAAATAATTGGATAATTTTGCCCGCAGGAAGAAAAGGAAAGAAGGGCGGCAAACCGGCAAGGATGGAGATAGTAATCCATCAACCGATTGAGACAAAGGGACTGACTGAAAAGGATATCGACGATTTAAAGACAAGACTTCACGACACCATAAATAATGAATTGAGAAAATGAAAATAGACAAAGAAACAGTTGATAAATTATCGACACTGGCAAAGCTGGAATTCGAAAACGAAGACAAGGATGGCATTATAAATGATTTGAACAGGGTGCTGACTTTCATCGACAAATTGAATGAGTTGAACACCGAGGGGGTGGAGCCGCTAATCTATATGAGCGATGAACAGAATATGATGCGTGCTGATGAAACCCATACTGATATCACACAAGATGAAGCCTTGAAAAATGCCCCCGATAAGGATTCGGATTATTTCCGAGTCCATAAGGTTATCGGTGCTCAATAATTTCCAATTTCACTAGAATCTATTTCTTGTATTTCCAGTTTCTGGGTTTGCCTTCCGTGAGCCATTCTATGGTGGTGGCCATTCTTTTCTTCCTGGTTTCCTCCATCTTTGCTTCCGTAATCCATTCCAGGTATTCGCGTTTATGCGATGGGCTGAATCCTTCAAAAGTTTTCATCGCCAGATCGTTTTCTTTTAATGAAGCCAGGAAATAATCAGGCATTTCAATTTCCTTTTTCTCCGTAGTCTTCACTTTTGGAGGCAGTTTTATTCCTTCCTCATTCAGCTTCATGGCTTGCTTGATGTAATCGATGATGATTTTGTCTGCCGGCAAATCCTTAATGCTCGTTATCCTTCCAAAATTCCCCATTGCTTCGCCACCGTTATTGCTTCGTTCCTGAATGAATCCTTCCGGATCCTTGATGAGCGAATGTTTCCAAAAACCAAAGGCGCAGTGTTGTTTGAAGGCGGCAATGCTGACCATCGGTCCTTTATAATCGAAGCTGGCAAAGCCCCATTTGATGGTCTCCTGAACATCAGGACAAGCCTTATGTATAAGTTTTCTCAAATGAATGAGAATGGGTTGGGCAAAGGGCTGTGCTTTGGCTATGTAGGCATCTACTCGTTCATCGATTTTTGGCATGGCATGTTATTTTTTAAAAGTTCTTTGTTCCAGTTCTCTGATGGCATCACGGGCTATCCATTTGGCGGCTTTACTATCCTGCAAAAGGATTCTATGAGCACATTCAAGGGCTTTGATGTTCGTCTGCTCATTCCTTTTTCCTGCCTGCCGCAAGGCCCAATTCACGGCCTTCTTCACAAAATTCCTTTCATCGCAAGACTCACGTTCTATGATGGGTAGAAATTCCAGAAACCGTTCGTCAGGTTCCTTTTTTGCATGAACCGTAAGGGTGGCCATGAGCACAAACCCTGCACGTTTCACGAACTCCCTTTTGCTCGCACTGAACTGATAGGCCATCTCGAAGGCAAAAGGAGTACGGTTAAACAGATTGTTGCACACCCCATCGCAGATATCCCACGAATCAAAGTCGTTCGTCCAGGCGATGATCTGTTTTTTCGTCACCTGCTTCGGGTCATCAATCAATCCCGCCAAAATTCTGGCTTCATGCACATTCGTATTCCATAATTCTTGTGCCAGTTGATGATTTCTTTTAATCGTTTTGGCCAAGGACCTCAAGTAAGGCATCGTAACGCCAAGGGCAGTGGAAACCTCTATGCCATAGCGTTTAATGCCCACCAGGTTATCCCTGTTTCCGTGGCTTTTCAAGTTCTTGATGATGTTTTCGCAAGTGTAAATCATATCTTCCTCAAAAAATATAATTGATAAAAATGCAGATTAGCTATTGAGCAAATCCACGATTTCCTTTCTCAAAATAGGAATATGCCTGATCACAATCGACCAGATAACGGCATCATCCACCTCATCGTAGCCATGGATGATCTTGTTGCGTGCATTGACTATTTTTCTGGCATTCGAAACAGGTAATTCCGAATCAATGACCAAGGCTTCCTTCATTGCTTCGCCGATGATTTCAAGTTCCCGTTCCACCGCCCTTTTCACAAAAATATTTGAGGTATATTCGTTCAGTGTCTTGGTATCCTTGGTGAACAATAAAATATGTTCGATGGATTCGTTGATATCAAAAAGATATTTCTTCAACTCATCCCTCATAGATCGGAGTTTTAGTTTTGGCAATGGTTTTAATGAAGTAAGGATTCTTTAAGATTCGTTCATTTACCAAATCCACCTTTTTGCCAAGCAACGATTCCAATTCATCAATGAAATCAAGGTAATTGTCGGCATAATCTTCTTCGGCTATGTTTTCGGAATGGTAGGTTACCAAAAAATCAACGTCACTATTTTCATTGAATTTATCGGTACACACAGAGCCGAAAGCAGCAAGAGTAGCCACCTTATGAAGCCTGCAAAGAGATTCTATCTCCTTTTTTTTATCTTCCAATAATTGATTTATCATGATGCAAAAGTAATAAATACCCAGAATTATTTTGCTGCTGATGATGATAATGCTTCTATGAGTGCACCGAAACGGATGCAATTATAGAAGCATCATTAAAAATTGAAATCTGTCAGGATGCTTGCTTATAAAAGTCTTTTCGAGCAACCTGCCATCAATCATAGCCCTGACATGCCCAGCTTATCCTGCCATTACGAAGGCCATTGCCTTGGCGGCAGATAATCGATGGCTGGCAGGTAGTACATCGGACGAGTGCCTGCCATCGGCTCCAAAAAATAATCCCCCCCCCTATATATATAGTATAACAAAACGGCTTTTTTCTGTTTTTGAGGCTTGCAGCAGGTAAAACCAGGCATTAAAACCAAAAGGAAGCTTCGTTTGGTGCAAACGAAACCTCGTTTGGTGCAAACGAAACCTCGTTTGATGCAAACGAAACCTCGTTTGATGCAAACGAAACCTCGTTTGATGGAAACGAAACCTCGTTTGATGGAAACGAAACCTCGTTTGGTGCAAACGAAACCTCGTTTGATGGAAACGAAACCTCGTTTGATGGAAACGAAACCTCGTTTGATGGAAACGAAACCTCGTTTAGGCTAAGGACAAAATATATATTTTGGCCATTATATAAAAGGGTGGGAGCGTATCATGATTTAAATATACCGCAGAAACAGAAGTTTATCCTATTATCAGCTAAATATTGAAATATTACAGTAGAAAATCCAAAAAATCTACCCAAAATGGAGGCCAAAATTGCGCGTTAGAATTTGTATTTTAAAATCTTTTATTAGCTTTGCGCCGCTCAAAAAAGAAGAGAAATGTTCAAATTCCCAATAAAATCAATATTTTTAACCTTAACGCTCGCATTCTTTATCGGAATGACAGCCGTCTTTGCCGAACCGGAGACTAAAAAGGAAGGCGGTGAAGAAAAATTCAATGCCGGCGAACTGATTATAGACCATATCTCGGATTCTCACGATTGGCATATTGCTGGCGATTTGCATGTGCCCCTGCCAATCATTCTATATGTAGAAGGCAGTGGATTGAAACTGTTCTCTTCCTCCAATCTGGAACAGGGAAAAGCCATTTATGAAGGATATACCTTAAGGGAAAATCATATCGTAGCCGTTTCAGCAGATGGAAAAATCAATGAAGAAGCTACCGCAAAAATTTGGGACATATCCATAACCAAAAATACGGCTTCCATCCTGATGATTGCTTTTTTGATGTGCTGGATATTCATTTCTGTGGCCAAAGCATATACCAGAAACAAGGATATGGCGCCCAAAGGCATGCAATCCTTGGTAGAGCCATTGATACTTTTTGTTCGCGACGATGTCGCCATTCCTTCCATCGGAGAAAAGAAATATGCTAAATACATGCCATATCTGCTCACCATATTCTTTTTTGTATTGCTGACTAATTTGTTGGGATTGATACCTTTCATACCAGGTGGAAGCAATGTAACAGGAAATATTGCCGTAACCATGACCTTGGCAATATTCACCTTCATCATCACCACCATAAGCGGCAACAAGCATTATTGGAGACATATCATCGCCATGCCAGGCGTTCCAAGTTGGGTTTTATTCCTTTTGACTCCGATTGAAATTTTAGGTGTCTTTTTAAGACCATTTGTATTGATGATTCGACTTTTTGCCAATATACTTGCTGGGCATATCATTGCCTTATCATTTTTCTGCCTCATCTTCATTTTTGCAGAAATGAGCAAGGGAGTTGGATATAGCGTTTCTATCGTTTCGGTGGCATTCACTGTGTTTATGGGCATGCTTGAGTTATTGGTTGCTTTCCTTCAGGCTTATGTTTTCACTTTGTTGTCGGCCATCTATTTTGGTGCAGCTGTTGAAGAAGCGCATCATCCACCACATGCCGACAATGAACAACAGACGATTGTATAATGAATTTCTAAACTTTAAATAATTATAATTATGTTATCAACAATTTTATTAGACGCAGTAGCGTCAGGAGCAAATGTAGGAATCGGATACGGTATTGCCGGTTTGGGTGCAGGTCTTGCAGCAGTAGGTGCAGGTATCGGTATCGGAAGAATCGGTGGTAGTGCATTGGAAGCTATTGCCCGTCAGCCAGAAGCTATGGGTGATATCCGTGCAAACATGATTCTTGCTGCTGCCCTCGTAGAAGGTGCCGCCTTCTTCGCAATGGTAATCGGACTTCTCGTTATTTTCTTGAAATAATCAGAACGTTCCATTCACTCAAACTTGCATCTCAACGATTGGTTGAGATGCAAGTTTTTAAAAGATTAAAAATTAAACAAGATATAAAATGGATTTAGTAAAACCCGCGATTGGACTTATTTTTTGGATGACCTTATCATTCGGAATAGTATTGTTTATTCTTGGCAAGTTTGCATGGAAACCGATACTGAAGGCTTTAAAGGACAGAGAAGGTTCCATTCAGGATGCATTGGATACTGCAAAGAAAACTAAGCTGGAAATGGCTGCCTTGAAAGCTGATAATGAAAAATTGTTAAATCAGGCAAGAGCTGAAAGAGATCTGATGCTAAAGGAAGCAAGGGATACAAAGGATGCCATAATAGCTGAGGCAAAGACAAAGGCTACTGCTGAAGCAAACAAGCTTTTAAAATCAGCACGTGAAGCCATCAATACTGAAAAGAATGCTGCTATTTCTGAATTGAAAAGCCAAGTTGCAAAACTTTCTGTTGAGGTGGCAGAAAAGATATTGCGTCATGAATTGGCCAACGATGACAAGCAAAAACAATTGATGGAAAATTTGTTGAAGGACGTTAATTTAAACTAATTACATTCATGAGTGAATCTAAAGTTGCAGGAAGATATGCCAAGTCATTGATTGAACTTGCCGTTGAACTTAATGTTCTTGAGCCAGTTAAGAGTGATATGGATTTATTAATAAGTACCTGTGCCGCTCATCGCGATTTGGCAGCAATGCTTAAAAATCCTGTTATTCATGGGTATAAGAAATTAAGTGTTCTTAAAAAGATTTTTGGTGATAGCATGAATAAGCTTTCCATATCTTTCATTGACATCATTACACGAAAAGGACGCGAAGAGCATATTGAAGGAATTGCCCGTCAATTTGTAAATTTATATAAGATTAATAAGGGTATAGAAGTTGCCGTAATTACATCAGCAAATGGTCTAGATGCCAAGTTAAGGGCAGAAGTGATGGCTATCGTTAAAAGAGAAACTAAATCCGAAGTTGAATTGATTGAGAAAGTGAATAAGGATTTGATAGGTGGGTTTATTCTCCGAGTTGGAGACAAGCAATTCGATGCTAGCATTGCAAAGAGTTTAAGAGCAGTTGCGAAAGAATTCAGAAGCAACCCAATGGTGAAAAATTAATACATTAATATATAATAATAAAATAAAATGGCAGAAATAAGACCGGATGAAGTATCAGCGATACTCCGTGAACAATTATCAGGATTCAAATCCGAGGCCGAACTTGAAGAAGTTGGGACGGTACTGCAAGTGGGTGATGGTATTGCCCGTATTTATGGTTTATCAAAAGTTCAATCAGGTGAATTGATTGAGTTCGAAAATGGTTTGAGAGGTATTGCCCTTAACCTTGAAGAAGATAACGTTGGTGCCGTATTGTTAGGTAGTTCAAATAATATCAAGGAAGGTGATGTGGTAAAACGTACAGGCAAGATTGCTTCCATCAACGTTGGTGAAGGCATGCTTGGCCGTGTAATTGATACCTTAGGAACTCCAATTGATGGCAAAGGACCTATTTTGGGACCTACATATGAAATGCCAATCGAAAGAAAAGCTCCTGGAGTAATATATCGTCAGCCAGTAAATGAACCACTGCAAACTGGTATCAAAGCTATTGATGCGATGATTCCTATCGGTCGTGGACAAAGAGAATTGATCATCGGCGACAGACAAACAGGTAAGACCGCAGTCGCTATCGATACTATCATAAACCAAAAGGAATTCTTCGAAAGAGGGCAACCAGTGTTCTGCATATATGTTGGTATCGGACAAAAGAGTTCTACCATCGCTCAGATTGTAAAAACATTGGAAGAAAATGGTGCAATGCCTTACACTGTGGTATTGGCAGCTTCCGCTTCCGATCCTTCTCCTATGCAATTCTATGCACCGTTAGCTGGTGCTGCCATTGGTGAGTTCTTCCGTGATACCGGACGTCCAGCCTTGATAGTTTATGATGATTTATCTAAGCAAGCGGTTGCCTATCGTGAAGTTTCCTTGTTATTGCGTCGCCCGCCAGGCCGAGAAGCTTATCCTGGAGACGTTTTTTATCTGCACAGTCGTTTATTGGAACGTGCTGCCAAAGTTAATAATAATGATGCCATAGCCAGAGGCATGAATGATATTCCAGAAAGTATTCGATCATTGGTAAAAGGTGGTGGTTCCTTGACTGCCCTTCCGATAATTGAGACCCAAGCTGGTGACGTATCTGCATATATCCCAACAAATGTTATCTCCATTACCGATGGACAGATATTTTTGGAAACCAACCTCTTCAATTCTGGTGTAAGACCTGCCATCAACGTAGGTATTTCCGTTTCCCGTGTAGGTGGTAATGCGCAAATAAAATCCATGAAGAAAGTTGCCGGTACATTAAAGCTTGATCAGGCACAATATCGTGAATTGGAAGCCTTCTCGAAGTTCGGTTCCGATTTGGATGCCGCTACAAAATCAGTGCTTGACAAAGGAGCTAGAAACGTAGAGATACTAAAGCAAGGACAATATTCTCCAATGTCCGTAGAAAAGCAAATCGCCATACTATATTGCGGAACAAAGGGCTTGATGAGAGACGTTCCAATCAAGAAGGTGAAAGAATTTGAAGCCGAGTTCTTGAGTTTTTTGGAAATGAAGCACAAAGATACCTTGACAGCCCTCCAACAAGGAAAGTTTACGGATGATATTGCAGCCGTTCTTGAAAATGCTGCAAAGGAATTGACACCAAAATACAAAGCATAATAATTTTCAGCATTAAATAATGGCAAGTTTAAAAGAGGTACGGATCAGGATTACATCAGTAACATCTACACAGCAGATCACCAAGGCGATGAAGATGGTATCTGCCGCCAAATTGAGGCGTGCTCAGGATGCCATCATGCAGATGCGCCCATATGCTGCCAAGATGAAGGAAATCCTTGAAAACCTGTCCGAAAACTTGGACAGCAATGCCGGTGGTGCCTATGCAAAACAGCGCCCAGTGAAGAAAATCCTAATCATTGCCGTAACTAGCAACCGTGGTTTATGTGGAGGCTTCAACGCCAATATCATCAGAAACGTAAATCTTAAACTTACCAACCAATATGCTGCCCAGGTTAAGGAAGGAAATGTAAAAATCCTCGCCATAGGCAAAAAGGCATCAGATTATTTCTCCAAGAAACCCGAACTATTCGCCGGACAATACAATTCCATCTATTCCGACCTCAGGTTCGATAACATCTCCCCCATTGCAGATGAGATAATGCAAGAATTTGCAGCAGGAGAATACGACAAAGTGGAAATCGTTTACAACCAATTCAAAAATGCAGCCGTTCAAAATGTAACGACCGAGCAATTCCTGCCCATCATGCCCCCAACCAAGGACAGCGGCGCCAAAAGCAAAAAGATAAACGACTACATATACGAGCCATCCAAGGAAGAAATCGTGTCCGACCTCATCCCGAAATCGCTCAAGATAACCCTTTATAAAACAGTTCTAGAAAGCCATGCCGGCGAACACGGAGCCCGAATGACCTCCATGAACAAAGCCACCGACAACGCCCAAGAAATGCTGAAAGCCCTTAAACTTTCCTACAACAAGGCAAGACAGGCAGCCATCACCGGCGAAATTCTCGAAATCGTAGGCGGCGCAGAAGCCCTAAACGGTTAACGCAATACTCCCACAAGCCAATAAGGGGCACATACACACAAAAACGCCATCCCATCGGGTGGCGTTTCTCATTTATACACACTCCAAAAATCATTCCGTTCCAATTCCGAATTTTTAATTTATAATTCCTCTTTGGGGGCGCCCCCTTTTAGCTGCCAAGGAAAAAAGGCAGCTAAAAGCGGTCGGGGTGTTGCGTGGGTTCGCTACGCTCCGTACAAAGCACCACCTTCGGCGCCCCTCCACTCCCTCACGCAGTGCTTCTTCCAGCGAAACAGCAAATATGAGAGCTACTACTCGCAACAAAAAATAGCCGCACATTCTGTACCGCTTTATTGTTTATGTTAATGCAACCATATAAGGAGCTGAACCGCACCTGTCCGATTGCTCACACAACATTTATAATGCCACTATGGGTAATAATCTCACAATACCAAGGTATGAAGTAATGTGGATTAACAAGGTTGATTTCTTATGGTTTTGTTTTTACGATGATTTCTTGAGAATACTGAGAATATTTATTGTTGTCGTATTTATATCTTTTTCTGATTCTATAATCAGTATCTGGAGTCAAATTATGCAAAATGCAATCTTGCCCAAAGTTGCAGATAACCACTTGCCAGGATGCCCCGGCTGTTTTGTATTCTACTTCCGAAACAGGTGTTTGGGATTTAAAATTACAATTTATAGCAGCCGTATATATACCGCCTATTGACACAGAAGTACTTGTTGTATTGATTATTCTTATTTTGGTGGGAGCCACGCAAGCAGTTGTAAAAACAATGCTTTTTGAAAATTCGGACTTATTTCCGTTCCCGCAATCCCTTTGGATTCTTACTTCATATTTTGTGCAAGCATCAAGACCGGATAAACAATAGGACAAATGATAATCGTATTCTTTTTTATCTTTCCAGTAAATGTCTTCGATTCTTTTATATTGCAATATGAAATTAAGAGGAATATTCTCGGTTTTTATCTCATTGGTTTTGTCATTGAAAGCAATTACTGCATGCGAAATCCAACGTAATGAAACACAATTATCACCAGCTTGGCCAACCATTGTCAGAACTTGTGGTGGACAATTGCCAGAGTAGCTAGTATTTGTAACCCCATTTTCTGTTTTTGTTCCTCCGTTGTTATTAAGAGTACTACCAGAGCTACATTCTTTTTTTTCCTTACCTTCATCATTTTTCGCCTTTGCTTCATTTAAGTCTCTAATTTCTATTATTTCTATTTCAACGCGATTAATTTTGGAAATAAAATCCGAACCATTTTTCGTTTTGCCCAGATTTGTTTTAATAGAACAGTTTTTGGCTACATCAAAACCATCAAACCAAAGTGACGAGCCACAGATATCACCTGCTTTCAACGAGTTGGTAGTGGTTGAACTTGTTATGACCGCACAGTTATTCGTAACGATTATCTTTATTCTAAAAAACAGCTTTGAATTTGATATGTTCTTAACATACAATGAAGCTTGTTGTTCGCCAAAAGAACAAGACCCGGCAAATCCTTTTATCTCAAGTCGTGAATCTCGCTGGCTACTTGGCAATTCCCAAATCAGAAGTCCTTTTTCAAAGTTTAAGGTTTGTGACATACTATTAACAGAGATTGCAGTCTGTAAAACTATTAGTAGGATTGTTTTTTTCATTTTTATCTTGTTTATGTCTAATTTTTTTATTTTTACTATAGTTTCATCCCATACAGTTGCCCGTCGTTTTTAGAAATCAGCCAAATGTTGCTTTCGTCAAGCATTATTTGATAGGCATTCCATTTGTTGAGATTATATTCTTGGATGGTTTTGTTTTTTTCGAAATCATAAACAGCTAAACTGTTTTTATAGAAAAACCAGATGGTGTTGTTTTCAACTTTTAGTATTTCTGTGTATTCATTATCGCCGGGTTCTGGAAGGCCAATAATGTTGACGATTTCTATACTCTTTTTGATTTTCTTTTTATTATCAATAATCAGCATTTTTTCGGCTCCTAAGATAATTGTCAAGTCCTTGGCATATTTCATTTTTACTTCAGCATTGCTTCCAAATTGTTTTTCAATGAACTCTTCTGTCAATTCATAATCATCGTGCGTTAAAAATTTAAAGTTTCTTACACATTTGATGTCTTGAACAAACAGTTCTGCTTTTTTCTTACAGGTAGTATCCAATAATTGCCCCTTATAATTTATTTCAAACCAATTGTCGGCTTCGGCATTGGCAATGATTTTATCTTTTAAGAAATAGGGCTGGGCATCGACTCCATGTGCGATAAACTTTTTCCAGATTATGGCATTTGCTTTTAAATCATAAGCCATAATTTGTCCGCCTTCCTCGTCATAAATCGCGGTACAATACATTATCGAATCTTTGAAAAAAGGTTTAGTGTATAAGGGCTCCATAGAAAGGGGCTGGATAATTTTTCCTGAATTTAATTCGAGTTGAAGATTGTTTTGTTTTTTATTTGTGTAATTGCCAACTATAACACTGCTGCCATAAAAAAATGGAGGTTTGTTGGTTTTTAAATTGACATCTACCTCCCAGTTTTCAGTACCCGTAAGTTTATTATAACTATATATTTTATAGTTGTTGGCATTAAATATCACCCTATCGTTATCGATGGTAAAGGATGAATAAAAAGAGATAAGGTTTTTATCTGTAAAAGTTATATTACTTGAGAAAAACGTTTTGGGTATAACGGTGGAATCCTGAGCTTTTGCCGATAGTAAAACCGCAAATATTACAAGTGGTGTTATTATTTTTTTCATGCTTGATTAGAATATCAATAGATGTAATTTAGTATCGATAAACTTCATTAGAAAAAATCGAGTGCCCTGTAAAAACCAATTTCAAAAAAACTACCAGTACCAGTAGTACCCATTGATGTATTCTTTATATCACCAGTAGCACCTACTAAAATATGTTGGTCGTAATATCTTAAAAACAAACAGAATGTATTATCTTTACGCACTTCGAAAGTATATCCCTTCGTCGTTGGTGTGCCGAGACTCATTATACTTTGAGAAACAGGATCGAAATATGACTGAGAAGAAATACCGTCGAAACTAAAGCTTTTTTCAATAACGCCAATACAAATATGCACTCTTTTAAAATCATCGTCTTTGTTGCCACCAAAGGTAAATTTTATTCCATAGCTTAACTCATTTGAAGCAATAGAATAATCACCACTTCCACTCTCTTCAACATCTGATAAAGTCATTGATTTCTCATCAAATGGATTGTATTTGTATTGGGTATAAAATTTTATATTCTTAAAGCCTACATCGAAACCAGCGCCTACGCCAAGAGTGTATTGAGCACCATTAAGCCAAGGGATAACTCCAAGTTTCATACCCAATAGGCCGTATATGCTATAATTATCATTAGCAAACCCAATGTTAGATTGCCCCCCCAGATTAAGATAATATCCATAGTCTCCTGTGATTTCCTGTTTATTAACCGGAACGCCATTATCCATGGAATTTATATTGCTCTGAAAAAGCATAGGCTCAACAGAAAAAGAGTATCCAAAAGAATTAGTCATGAAAAAAGATGGGTTATTATTAGGAGGTGTTTGATATACAGCAGCATAAGGATCTACATCGCCCATGCCATCGTAAATAAAACCACCTAAAAGTAAAAGTATAGTAGACATAGATTCCGCTGTAGCAATATCTTGTTTACTCCTCTCTGCTTGAGCTTTAGTTTTCCAACTATCATACTCTTGCTGACGCTGTTTGTTTTCTTCAGCTTTTGCATCAGCAATTCTTTTATCTTCGGCAATTTTCTTGTCTCTTATCTTTTTATTTTGTTCATCCATGGCAGCTTTCCTTTCTTCTTCAGATGGAACCCTAGTATTATTTTCAGCCGTTTTTTGGTTATTTGAAGCGGATGAAGTGGAATTGTCAGATTTATTGTTTGAGCTGCTGCTTTGGGTACTATTTTCTCCTTGATTGCCCGTTTTATTTTTAGCGTTATTTTTGCTTTGATTTGGAGATGACGAATTTGAACCTTTTGTAGCAGCGTTGTTATTTTGTTTTCCAGCATCCAATTTATCTTTCGCCGTTTCTGCATTCAATGCGTCTTGTTTGATTTTCGCCAATCTGTCTTCCTCTTTTTTCTTATCAGATTCGGCTTGTTTGATTTTAGTTAGTTGGCTTTTGGAGTATGAATCATCTGGAATAATGCTCAAAGCCTCTTCATATTTCTGCTTAGCACCTTCAAAATCTCTTCTTTCAAATTTATTATCTCCTTCTTTAACTAATTCCTTACTTTTGGCAATATTTTTTGCCTTCAGTTCTTCACCTTTTATTTTCTCCAGTTGGTCTTTGGGGTAATTCTCATTTGGAAAAATAGTTGATGCTTTTTCGTATTTATTTTTGGCTACCTGCCAATTCTTAGAGTTATATGCCTGATCTGCTTCTTGAATGTTGCTTTTATATTCATTTTGGTTTTTAACACCCTTTTCAAAATTATCTATTCTTTGATTAACACAATTTCCATCTTTACAACCAATATAGGAACAGGTTGCTAGAACAACGTTAAGAGATATATCATTCAAATCGAATGTATTGCTTATTTCACAAAGACCCCAGTCATAATTGTTGCCCATTTCAATATCAATTTTTTTTGCATTATTAACGCCATTAAATCCTATTTTTATGTTTACTCTATCTAATATTACATCCCTAAAACAATCTAATCCTCTTGAATCCCAACTTTGAAGTACATCTGAAGTATAAACTTTACCATGATACTTCCACCTATTTCCAATATATTCCATACTTATAAAGCGAACATGTGATTCTAGCGTATATTTATCCCGAGCTGCTCCTGGTGCACGAAAAAAATAATATTCCAATTCTACAAGTGCATCCATTGGTCCATATTCGGTATTTGAAGCTGAATATTTCCATTTTATTCTTTGGGTTTTAGACGTATTTGGTGTTTCTTTCGATTGTGCAAAAGCCGTTAAATTGATGGTTAATAATAAGGCAAAGCATAAAAGTTTCATAATAGTTTGTCTTAATTGTTTCATATTGTTTATCATTTATTTGTTTTGTGCTTACTTGGTTAGGGCATCAGCAATCCCTTTTGTTATTTATTTAAATCGTTGCATTATAAGTTAAAGGAGTGATGACGGACAGCAAAGGTGTTTCCACATTGCTGATGATGCCCTTGAACATCACCTCCAAATTTTCGGGCGATGTGGTAGGCACTCGGTGTACATCATAGTTCGCTCCATCGAATCGAATTGGCGCTTCCCAAACGGTTACGCCCACCTTACGAATGTAAATATTATGAGTCTTCACATATTTGGTGGCCACATGAAAGTGCATAT
>CAIWCG010000282.1 GCA_903911135.1 uncultured Bacteroidota bacterium | reverse complement strand
TATTCACCCCGAAGCAAAACATATTCATCCTGTAGCAAAAGATATTCATTCCGAAGCAAAACATATTCACCCTGTAGCAAAAGATATTCGTTCCGTAGCAAAAGATTTTCACCCGGTAACAAAAGATATTCATACCTAAATAAAATATTCTGTGGGTAAACATCCTGTCTGGTTGGCCTTTTTCTCGCCGTCCGGTAAGATTTCTATGGCTTAACATTGATTACAGTTAATTTATCTTCTTGCTGAAAGCTGTTTCGAGGCAACCTGCCGTCAAAACTAGCCCCGATAGTAGCGGCAGCCCGCTGCTTTGTTTCGGTATTGGGAATGCAGCGGCTACAGCGGATAGCGGGACATAGTTGGGACGAGAAGTGAATATAGGCTCCTTTTAGAAATTATAAATGTTGAATTATAAAATATAAATTTGTGGAGGAGGCGTCTTGATGGGCTGCGGAGTGCCTATTTGTAGAGGTCTTCGCCGTCCAATATGCTTAGGTAATTTTTGTAGCGCGAGAGGTGTATCTGTCCGGTTTCGACGGCCTTCTTTACGGCGCAATCCGGTTCGTTTTCGTGCAGGCAATTGTTGAATCGGCAACCGTTCAAAACCCTAAGCATCTCGGGGAAATAGTGGCCTATTTCCTCTTTCTTGATGTCGTACATCCCGAAATCGCGGATACCTGGAGTATCGACGATGAAAGTGTCCGTGTTCACCTCGAACAGTTCGGCAAATGTGGTGGTGTGCTTGCCCTTGCTGTGCGCTTTGGAAATGGCCGCCGTCTTTTGGTTCAAGTCGGGATGAACGGCATTGAGCAGCGTGGTTTTGCCCACACCCGAATGCCCCGAAAACAGGTTGATGCGATGCTGCATCAGGTCTTTTATCAGGTTCACATCATCCGCATTCAAGGCCGAAATGGAGATGCATTTGTAGCCGATGTTACGGTAGATATCCATGATGTCCTGCTGCAGTTCGAGGGCCTCCTCATTGTACAGATCCTTCTTGTTGAAAACGATGGTGACGGGGATTCGATAGGCCTCGGCAGTGACCAAAAACCGGTCGATGAAACCGGTAGAAGTGCGAGGCATAGCCATGCTCACGATGAGGTACGCCATGTCTATATTGGCAGCAATGATATGGCTCTGCTTCGAGAGGTTCACCGCCTTCCTGATCATATAATTCTTGCGTTCGAGCAAGGAATGGATGATGCCCTTGTTCTCTTCGCCTTCAAACTCGAATTCAACGCGGTCGCCCACAGCCAAAGGGTTGGTAGCCACTATGCCCTTCAACCGGAAAGAGCCTTTGATGGTGCAGTTTACCACCCTACCGTTGTTGCATCGAACGAGGTATAAACTACCCGTAGATTTTGTAATTAAGCCTTCCATTTCTGCCTTGTCATTAAAAAAGAAAAGCAGGACGATGCCTGCTTTTGCTTGTATATTTTAATTATGATCATTTCTTGTCACGATCTTTATCAAGGTCCTTTCCCTTGTCTTTGTCATGTTCCATCTTGCCTTCCCTTTCGCCTTCTTCATGCTTTGGAACTTCTTTCACAAACTTGCCTTTATGGTCAATGAAATAACGGCCGTTACCTTTTGCCACCGCTGCATTGCCTTGATAAAAAGTACTGGCATCTTCATAGTCTGCCGGGATAACATAAACGCCTTTCTCATTTATGAATCCCCATTTATCAGTCTGAACGGCAGCAACTCCTTCACTGAAGTTTCGTGCATTCTTGAATTTTATCGGGATGATTTCTTTCCCATCTGTACCGATGTATCCATATTTACCTCCATTTGAAACTCGTGCCATACCATTGATGAAATCATCTGCAAAATCAAATTGCAAAGGAATCATTACCTTGTTTTGTTTGTTGATGTAACCGTATTTTCCTGCCTTGCCTACCTTTGCCAAACCACCTTTAAAGATGGACGCGTCATCATATTCAAATGGTATGGCCAATTCGCCTTTTCCATTGATGAATCCACGCTTTCTTCCTTCCAAAACAAGTGCATATCCCTCAAGGAAATCACTTCCTGCCTCGTAATGAGGTGCAACAATGACTTTGCCGCCTTTATCTTTATACCCAACTTTTGCATTCTCATAAAACTTAATAAGGTCTTGAGATTTTACCTGAACTGTAAATGCGATTGCAATGATTGCAAGAAAAACGAATTTAGTACTTGATAGATTTTTCATTATGTTTTATTTTAGATATTAATGTGGTTTTATTACAAGACAAAATTAGAAATAATTTTTGAGATGAACAAATAGAGGTATTATTCTTAATTGAAATACTCTCTCATTCTGTCGAAAAATCCCTTATCACGTTTACCTGGATTCGGTTTGAAGTTTTCTGAAGTTCTAAGTTTTTCCATGATTGTTTTTTCCTCACTGGTTAATGATTGAGGTGTCCAGATGCTGATATTCACCAACAAATCCCCTTTTTGATAGCCATTCACTGGTGGCAACCCTTTTCCTTTTAGTCGCAATACTTTACCGGATTGTGTTCCTGCATCAATCTTGATCCTTGCCTTGCCTTCTATGGTTGGAATATCTACCGAAGTTCCCAAAGCTGCATCAGCCATGCTGACATAAAGTTCGTAAAGTAGATTATTCCCATCTCGTTGCAATTGTGCATCTTCGATTTCTTCGATGACAATTATCAAATCACCGGGTATGCCTCCATGCTCGGCAGCATTTCCTTTGCCCGAAAGACTTAACTGCATTCCATCTGCCACTCCTGCCGGGATATTGAACGTAATCATTTCTTCACCTTTCTCCACTCCAGAGCCACTGCATTTCTTGCATTTATTGATGATCTGCTGACCTTCACCATTGCAAGTAGGGCAGGTGCTTGTTGTCTGCATTTGCCCAAGGATGGTATTCGTAACTCGTCTTATCTGTCCGCTGCCTTTACAGGTTTTGCATTGCTGAAAAGAACTTCCCTTTTCTGCACCTGTGCCCGAACATTCCTTGCAGTTGATGAGTTTATTGACCTTGATTTTTTTCTCTACACCAGTTGCAATCTCCTGAAGCGTGAGTTTTACCTTGATTCTAAGGTTGGTGCCTTTGTTTACATATCGCCTGCCACCGGCATTTCCTCCACCTCCAAAAAAACTTTCGAATGGATGCTGACCACCAAAGATGTCGCCGAAATGGCTGAAGATATCCTCCATGTTCACATTGCCGCTTTCAAATCCTTGATTTCCCACTCCCTGATGACCGAACTGATCATATTTCCTCTTCTTGTCAGGATTGCTCAACACATCATAAGCTTCGGCGGCTTCCTTGAATTTATCTTCCGCTTCCTTGTTGTCAGGGTTTTTGTCAGGATGATATTTCAAGGCCATTTGCCGATAAGCCTTCTTGATTTCCTGCTCTGTCGAATTTTTATCGACCCCTAAAATCTCGTAATAATCTCGTTTTGCCATATCTTATTTTCCCACTACAACTTTTGCGTAACGGATGATTTTTTCATTCAAATAATATCCTTTTTCCAATTCGTCCAGAACTTTTCCTTTTTGCTCTTCGGTGGGGGCTTCTATGCTCGTTATGGCCTCATGCAAGTCGGTGTCGAACGCTTCGCCCAAGGATTTCATTTCCTTCAAGCCTTGGGTTTCTACAATTCCTTTGAATTTGGAGTAAATCAGGTTTACGCCTTCCTTCAATGCCTCTACATCCGATGCCGAGTTGATGGATTTTATTGCTCTGTCGAAATCGTCCAATACCGGCAACAAGGAAATAAAAACCTCCTGGCCAGCCATTTTTGAGCTTTCTATCCGTTCCTTGATGGTTCGTTTTTTGTAATTCTCAAATTCGGCTAGCAATCGCATGCTTTTGTCTTTCAACTGGGCCACTTCTTCGCGCAATTGTGTCACTTCCTTTTCGGTTTCGTTACCGATTTCGGGCTGATTGTTTTCTGTTTCGGCTTCATTTTTCACTTCTTCGTTTTCCGAAATCAATGCTTCGTCATTATCTTTTGCTTCCATTTTTTTAGATTTTTTATTAAACAAATTTAAAGGGTTCAAGTTTTTCACAATTTTTTTGCCATTTAAACCAAAGCTGACAAATTGTCAATAACCATCTTTGAACTTTTTCCGATAACCGGCTTTTCTTTCCTCTTCATGGCGGCAAAATTAATAAAAATAAGGTATGGTAGGCTAAAAATAGTGGTTATCGGCTTCAAAATTGCCTTCTTTTTTCTTGATGATGGCCCGAGGGGGAGGCTATTATCAAGAAATCATCCAAAACATGGAACAAAGTTAGGCCAACTTTTATAAAGTTTGGGTTAAACTTTATACAGTTTGGACCAAACTTGTGGAAGTTTACCTTAAACATGTAAAAGTTTGGGCTAAACTTGTAAAAGTTTACTGAAGAATTGTGCAAGTTTGGGCTAAACTTCTGCAAGTTTACAGGAGACTTTATAAAGTTTAGCCGAAACTTTATAAAGTTTGGGTCAAACTTTATAAAAGTTGGCTGAACTTTTTCGGGCAAAGCCATGGTTTTGGCTGTTTTTTTTTGATGTGATGGTCTGGTTTGGTAATGATTTCTTGTTGGTGGGGCTGGGTTTTGCGGTTTTTTTTCTGTTTGATGCTGGTGTGTATGTCATATTTTGCTGTGTCCGTATCGGGCGAGGGATGAGGGAGGGGCGCCGATAGGCGGTTCTTTGTCGCCCTTATCGGATATGGGGATGGCGGCAAAAACGGTACCCCCGGAACAGCCCGACCCGAAGGGGCGCCCCCAAAAGAACATCCAAAAGGCGGGGTTTAAAAGAAAAACCCACTCCTATATATATAGGAGTGGGTTTTATGGTTGGAAAACGTGGCTGGCTTATGCCTGTTTCGGTGCCATGCCGTATAGCTGGGCCCAAACGCCGTCGTATGTTCTGTCGAAAGGCTTGGGGTTGGTTAAATCCATCCTCAATCCGGTGTTCAAATCGTTGATGTATTTGTTTCTGTCGGTGCTGTCGAGGTTTTTGTGGGCTGTGATGCTCCAGCAGGTGGAGCCGCCTTTTGCTCCGATTTCGACGCTCCATCGGAGGAAGAGTTGCCATAATCGGAACCAGCGTTTGCCATAATGTTCCATCACATATTCTTCGTTTCTCATCCAGTTATAATACCATTTTTGGATGGTGTGGGAATAATGGACGCCTATATTTTCCAAATGTGCCACCTCGAAGTTGGCTTCTTGCAGGGACTCGACCAAAAATGCCAGGGGTGTGGAGGCATCGGCTCCACTGAAGATGTATTCGCCCATGAACATGCCCCAAACCAGGTCTTGCCAGTGTTGTCCCTTGTTGAAAATACCTGGGTTTGCTCTAAGGCCTGCCTGCTGGATGTAGAACATGCCGTCGTCGTCGAGCATATTGTATATCATCTTGATGAAGCCCTTGAATTTTCTGATTCCTACGTGTTCGCCCATTTCGAGGCAGGAGATGCGTTTCCATTTTTCGCCTTTCGGTATGTCGCGATAATCTTTTCTGATGATTTTAGCCGTTGATTCCACGCCGAATTCCTTTATCTGCTTGTTTCCCCAGTCGGTGCCTTCCTGTGCTATGGTTACACCGGTTCCTTCGGTTCCATAATATTTTGCTGCATAGGCTATCAAGGTCCCCCATCCACATCCTATGTCGAGATGGCGGTCTCCTTTTTGCATCATCAGCTTGTTGCATACCATCATCATCTTTCTGTCTTGGGCCAATTCCAAGGATTCCGTCTTCGGATCAAGGAAGAAACCGCTGGTGTAAACCATTCTCGGCCCCAAAAAGGAGGCAAAGAAATCATTTCCACGGTCATAATGTCCACGGATGATGCGTTCGTCCTGGCTTTTGGAGTGAATCAGCACTTCAGGAATCAATCTTGTGACCAAGAATTTAAGGTGATGACTGGTAAAGGTGTAATCGAAATAACCGTTTCTCAAGCTCATGAATTCTTGAAAATCGCCTTCAATGTCCACATGGTCATTCAGAAAATCTTCTACAAAATGCCCGAAGGAAGGCTTGTTTCCCGGTTTGTAGCGCCCACGGGTTGCGTTTGTTTTAGGGACAATGAAGTCCAATGCGGATTTACTCATAATTTTTTTTGTTGGATGTTTATATATTTATTCAGCGGGCAAAGCTATGGATTAATATTAAGAAACCTATTAATTTTGAATTTATTTTCAAATCGACTCTATCATGTCAATGAAAACTTTTGTTGGTTGGAGTTTGCATTTTTAGAATTTTCTTTATATTTGCGGCTCAATAAAATTAAAAACAATAGCAATGAAAGAAGGAATTCACTCAGAAAATTATCGATTTGTGGTGTTCAAGGACATCTCCTGCGACTATGCATTCATGACCCGTTCTACCATTCAAACCAGAGACACCATAGTTTGGGAAGATGGTAAAGAGTATCCATTGATAAAATTGGAAATCTCGAACATGTCTCATCCATATTATACCGGTAAGATGAAACTTATCGATACTGCCGGTCGTGTTGATAAGTTCAAAACCCGTTTGGCAAAGAAGAAAGAAGTCAAGAAAGCGTAATTCGCTTTTTGGTTTGGTTTATAAACCCCGGTGTTGTTCCACGAGCAATACCGGGGTTTTTGTATCTAATATTTTGCAAACATGAAAAAGATTGTTGTATTTTCCGGATCTGGCATCAGTGCCGAATCTGGCATCAAAACCTTCCGAGACAGCGATGGGTTGTGGGAGCAATACCGCATTGAAGATGTGGCCACTCCCCAAGCTTGGGAGCGAAATCCGGAACTCGTTTTGGATTTTTATAACCAGCGCCGTAGGCAGGTCATTTCCGCCAAACCCAATGCAGCCCATCTGGCCATTGCCGAACTGCAAAAGAAATTCGAGGTGCAGGTAATCACCCAAAATGTAGATGACCTGCACGAACGGGCTGGCTCAAAAAACGTGCTGCACCTGCATGGCGAAATCCGCAAAAGCCGCAGCAGCATCAACCCATTTCTTGTTTATGATATCAATGGCACCGAACTGAATCTTGGCGACACCTGCGCCCTGGGTTCGCAGCTAAGGCCCCATATCGTATGGTTTGGCGAACAGGTGCCGATGATGGAGGTAACTGCCGACCTTACCGCTACGGCACACATCTTCATCGTGGTAGGCACCTCGCTCCAGGTTTACCCAGCCGCAAGCTTGGTCAGCCATGCCCCTTTCGATGCCGCCATGTATCTCATCGACCCACAAGCCATCACCATTCCCTACCTTCCAAACATTAAAATCATCCAAGAAAAAGCCGGAACGGGCGTTCCCGATTTGGTCAATATCTTGATGAAATCATAATTCTTTTAAGGAGCCTATGGTTTCTTCTCGTCCCATCTGCGTCCCGCTATCCGCTGTAGCCGCTGCATCCCCATTTCCGACACCAAGCAGCGGGCTGCCGCTACTATCGGGGCTAGTTTTGACGGCAGGTAGCTTCGAAATAGCTCGCAACAAGCAGAAAAAATCGAAAAATCACCCCTTTTTGGTTTCCAAGGACTCAGCCAAAAGTGCCGTGGACTCAGCCAAAAGTGCCGTGGACTCATCCAAAAGTGCCGTGGACTCCGCCAAAAGTAGCCTATATATAAGTATAGCTGAGTCTGTGTGGGCAAAATTTTAAGCTAAAAACTCCCAAAAACCTTCCCATTAGCTTTTTTCAAAAGGTCTTTGGCATTGCCATGAGGAGGATCGAATAGTGTGAAATTTAACATTGAACCATCTAGCCAAACACTCGGGCGAGGGAGTGGAGTGGCGCCGAAGGCGGTTCTTTGCCGCCTATCGGCTTCTGGGGATGGCGGCAAAAACGGAGCGATAGCGACCCACGAAACACCCCGACCGCTTTTTGCAGCCCTTTCTCCCTTGGCTGCAAAAAGGGGGCGCCCCCAAAGCATCATGGATTTGATTTTCCATATGTGGATATTTGTGGAGATGGTTTTGGTGGAGCTGACTTGGCTGCGGCATAGGCATGTTTTATGCACAATTCTTTTTCCTATATTTGCGCCTCATTAACAAGTAAAAAAATCAGTGGAGTACGAGATAAAACCGAAGGAAAAACTTAGTTTGGGTATTGATGAACTGTGGCAATACCGCGAACTGTTTTATTTTTTTACTTGGCGCGACATCAAGGTGAAGTATAAACAGACTGTTTTGGGGTTTGCCTGGGCTGTGTTGCAGCCTTTTTTCATGATGTTGATCTTTACGCTGTTTTTTGGCCAGGCTTTGAATGTTCCATCTGAACATTTGCCTTATCCGGTGTTTGTTTTTTCGGGTTTGCTGCTGTGGAATATCTTTTCGTCGGGCATTACCGCTGCCGGAAACAGCATGGTGACGAATGCGAACATCATCAAGAAGATTTATTTCCCGCGGTTGATCATTCCGATTTCTTCGGTGTTGGTTTCGTTGTTTGATTTTCTGATGTCGGTGATGATTTTTGTGGGGATGCTTTTGTTTTATCACATCCAGGTGGATGTTTTGCGTGTCGTTCTTTTTGTTCCTGCCGGTTTGATGATTTGCTGTGTGGCTACGTTTGGCATGGGGACTTTTCTGGCTGCCTTAAACATCAAATATAGGGATTTCAAGTATATCATTCCTTTTCTTGTCCAGTCGTTGTTGTTCATCACGCCGGTAATTTATCCTGTTGGCATCCTTGCTCATCGGTCTTTGAAGTTCATCGTTGCCCTAAACCCGATGTATGCCGCCGTGTCGTTGTTCCGCTCTGGGTTTATCGATAAACCGCTACAGGTAAATCTATTGATGATTAGTCTGGGCTCCGGATTTACCCTATTATTGATTGGGTTGTATTATTTCAGGAAATCAGAGGCTTATTTTGCGGATTTGGCGTAACCATGAAACCGATACTGGAAATACAAAATATATCTAAGCGCTTTCGTATTCAACACGATAACCAACCTTATTTGAGTTTGCGGGACTCTTTTTCAAATTTGTTTAAAAAAAGACATAATACTACCGAGGATTTCTTTGCATTGAAAGAAGTTTCTTTCAATGTGGATGCTGGTGAAAGTATTGGCATCATAGGAAAGAATGGTGCTGGCAAATCTACTTTACTGAAAATACTGTCTAAGATAACTCCACCATCATCAGGTAAGATAATTTCGCGAGGAAGGATAGCAAGCTTGCTTGAAGTGGGAACTGGTTTTCATGCTGAACTGTCGGGTAGGGAGAATATATTCTTGAATGGTTCCATTTTGGGCATGAAACGCTCAGAGATTCAGAAAAACTTTGATGCAATAGTAGATTTCTCCGGTGTCGAAAAATTTCTTGATACTCCACTTAAACATTATAGTAGCGGAATGCAGTTGCGATTGGCCTTTGCAGTTGCAGCATTTTTAGAAAATGAAATACTTATCATAGATGAGGTTCTTGCTGTTGGTGATGCTGAATTCCAAAAGAAGTGCATGGGCAAAATGGAGGATGTTAGTAAAAATCAGGGTAGAACAGTGCTGTTTGTAAGTCATAATATTGAATCAATTTCGATATTATGTACTAAAGGTATTTTATTGGATTCAGGGCAAAAACAAATATATGGCAATATAGAAGAGGTAATAAATACATATACAAATCATTATCAGGCCTCATTTAAAGAGTGGCTTCCGAATGCAAGACCAGGTGATGGAACGGTAAAGCTAAACAAGGTATTTATTGTTGATTCCAAAAAGAAACTGATCTCCCAAACTGAAAGAGGACAAGAATTTGGTGTTTGTGTAGAATTTGAGGTATTAATAAATAATGTTAAACCAGTTCCGAATTTACATTTCTTTAATTCAATGGGAGTTTGTTGTTTTATTACGATATCAGATTCTTTAGAATTGACAATAGGATTGTATCGGTCATTTACATGGATACCTGCAAATTTTTTAAACAATCATATCTATCAGGTAGGCGTGGCAATTACTACATTGAAAACAGAGCATGTACATCTATATGCTAAAGAAATTATCAGTATTGAAGTTTTAGAAAATAAACAACTCAGGAGTACCGATTTTGGTGGTCAAATTCCAGGAATAATACGACCTGAGTTTAGAAATCAAACAATTAAACAATAAAAATAAATTAAATAATGCTTTTACAAAAGTTATTCAGGAAATTAAAATGCATTTTGCACATTAACCCAAATAATGAAAGGGTTAGTTTCAATAGTAACAGTCTATATATAGGCCATCTAAAGGTAACTTATAAAGGAATCAAGGCGATAAGATGTCCTTTTGATTACTTAATCTATCAAATGATTATTAGTGAAATAAAACCTGATTTAATTATAGAAATAGGAACGAATGAAGGAGGTAGTGCATTGTATTTAGCTGATTTGATGGTTGCAAATAACATAAAAGGAGAAATACATACAATAGATATAAATAGAGTTGCATATGAAAATATTAAATCAAATTCAATGATTAAATTTTTTTCTAATGGCTGGGAAGATTATGATATAAATCTTGCAGCTGGCTTTAATACTATCCTTGTTATTGAAGATGCGGCCCATACTTATGAATGTACAATTGGAGTTATTGAGAAATTTTCGAAGGTAGTTACATCTGGATCTTATTTAATTGTAGAAGATGGTATCGTAAATAAATTGGGAATGGAGCATCAATTCAATGGTGGACCTTTAAGGGCTATTAGGGAATTTCTTCCAAGGCATCCTGAATTTAAAGTGGATAGAAAATGGTGCGATCTTTTTGGCAAGAATGCAACGTTTAATGTAAACGGATATTTAAAGAAGTCCCCAATAATTAAAAACGATAATCCTAGGAAATAATCAAAGAATTGAAATATCAATTTCATTTACTGAAATCCTATTTATATAAATTATTTTATAATATATGAAAAAAAGATTGACAGCAGAAAGATTAGAAACGCACATATATAACGTTACCACTATCGAACATCTTCATAGATATTCAATAGCAACCAAATTTGTTAATGATAAAATTGTATTGGATATCGCTTCGGGAGAAGGTTATGGTAGTAATTTATTGTCTAAATTGTCTAAAAAAGTTTATGGTGTTGACATTTCAAAAGAAACAATCCAACATGCCAGAAATAAATACAAAAATCAAAATCTCGAATTTATGGTAGGTTCAACCTCTGCTATTCCTATTCCAAATAATTCTATTGATGTTGTCGTGAGTTTTGAAACTATTGAACATCATGATCAACATGAGGAAATGATGAATGAAATTAAAAGGGTAATAAAAAAGGATGGAATTTTAATCGTATCATCTCCTGATAAAAAATATTATTCAGATATTCCAAAACATATTAATCCTTACCATGTAAAAGAATTATACCGAAATCAATTTGAGGACTTAATTAAAAAGCATTTTGATCATTCTATGTTTTTTCAACAAAAAATTGTTTATGGTTCATTAATTATTAGAGAAGATTTTGATGACGAAATTATTACTTTTAAAGGAACATTTGATGAAATTGAGAATAGTGAATCTTTTCATGGAACATATAATCTTTGCATCGCTTCAAATAAGTCTTTACAAAATTTCCCTTCAAGTATATTTGATGGAAGCAAAATTATTAGTCAACAAATTGAAGATGCTAAAGAATTTGTTATGCATTCATGGCGGTATAGAATAGGAGATTTTCTACTATACCCCATTAAATTATTAAAAAAAATAAATGAGTAAAGTTATGGTTATTATTCCAAATTATAATCATGCACAATATTTAAATTATATTATAGTATTTGTTTTAAATCAAAGCATCAGTAATTTTGAACATCTACTCGAAAAATCATTGTCCACTTTGGATTCTTATTTAAATTGAAACATAATGTTGGTAGATATTCTGTTATCGACTTACAATGGTGAAAAATATATAGAAGAGCTATTTGAAAGTTTAATCAGCCAAACTTATGGAGATTGGAAAATAATTATCAGGGATGATGGTTCTACTGATAATACAATTAATAAAATTAACACTTTTGTTAAAAAAAATCCAAGTAAGGTTGTACTTATCAATGATGAGGAAGGAAATATTGGTTATACTAAATCTTTTATGAAATTACTATCATGTTCAGGTTCTGATTATATAATGTTTTGCGATCAAGATGATGTATGGAAATCAAATAAAATAGAAGACCTTTTAAAACTAATTCGTGAAAAGGAAACAAAATTGAATAATCAAATTACTCCTCATTTAGCATTTTCAGATTTAACAGTTGTAAACCAAACACTTGAAGTAATATATGGTTCATTTTTAAATCATATTGGGTTTAAAAAGAACAAAGGGCAGCAAATCCATTTGCTTAAAAATTATACGCCTGGCTGCAACATCATTTTTAATAGGTCATTGAAAGAATTTTCTTTACAGACTGAGAATTTAGTTGGCCTTCATGATTTTTGGCTTGTAATATTAGCGGCATGTATTGGTAAAATTTCTTATACAAATCAATCATTGATGTTATATCGAATCCACGAATCTAATTCAATTGGCATAAAAGTAAACAAAGTAAATAATGTAAAAGACTTAGAAATTTTTCTAAAAAACATTTTAAAATTTGTATTTAATAACGTAGAGTATAGAAAAAATCTTTATAATAATAACCTCCTCCAAATAAATGAGTTTAATAATAAATTCCCTGAACTTATATCAGATGAAGGTAAGTTTTTAGCAAATATTTCGGATTCAAACTTATTTGTTAGAAAGTTTTATAATATTAATAAGCCGTTTATATTACATGAAAAGGTATTGGATCAAATTACTTATATTTTGTGTTTTTAAAGGAAATAAATGAATCAGGTTTCAATCATCGTAATTAATTTCAATACTTTTGAGATTACATGCAATTGCATTCGATCGATAATTGGGCATACTATCGATATGGAATATGAAATCATACTGGTGGACAATGCTTCCACTGAATGCAATCCCGAGAGGTTCAAGGAAATGTTTCCAAATATTATTTTTATCAAAAGTGATGTTAATCTTGGTTTTGCCAAAGGAAATAATTTGGGGATTGAAAAGGCAAAAGGGGGGCATGTTCTTTTGCTGAACAGCGATACCATCCTTAAGGAAAACTCTGTTAAAACAACTCTAGATTACCTTATAAGTAATCCCAAGGTTGCAGTAGTTTCTTCAAGATTGATATTTCCAGATGGCAAGCATCAATCCTGTTGTCAAAGGTTTCCGTCCATCCGTTATCAACTGTTCGAGTTATTTCGCTTTAACAAGTTGGTATCTAAAAAGAAAGCAGGGAAAATATTGCTTGGCTCCTTTTTCAATCATGATGAAAACATGGAAGTGGATTGGGTGTGGGGAACCTATTTCATGTTTAGGAAAGATTTGCTTGCATTGCTGCCAAACAAAAAATTGAACGAAGATTATTTTATGTATTGCGAAGACATGCAATGGTGTTTGGACTTCAGGAATTTAGGTTACCAGATTCATTTTTGTGCAGTAACGGAAGTGATTCATTTGATGGGAGGAAGTGCAGGATACAAGAATGAAATGATGAAAAAGAACCATCAACAGTTTTTGCAAAAGAATTATAACCCCTTACATAGAGGAATCATTCAAATCCTTAGTAAAATATTAAATGGAGGAAGACAATAGGAACTTTCTGCTCCTATCGTTATTTATTCTCCTTCTTCTACCGATTCTGTAAGCAAGTCGACGACAACTTTTAGGCAACCAAATGCTATTCCTGCATCATCGATGGTGAAGTTGGATTCATCCTCGTCATCTTTCTCGTCAGTGGCTTCACACATTTCGCTTAGGTAATCGAAAAGGTGAACTTGCGAGGCAAGATAGGACAATCCCAATTCCAATTGATCTTCGGTGTTGGTCATGGCTTCCAAGCGCTCCATGGTTTCAACCTGCTTTTCTTGCATGGCCATTATTTCATCCTCATCGATGATTTCCATATCTTCATTTAAGGCATAGAAACAATCCAAAACCACTACAAAAAGAAAAACCAAGTCATTCACGGCCTCTTCATTGCTCAATTCGCCGGTAGCTGACATGATGTAGGAGAACAACACCGGTTGTCTTTCTGAATAACTCTGGGCAATATCGGTCAATTCTTCATCATCAAGATTAGTTAATCTTTCCAATACGTCTTCTAAAATCTCTTCTGTTATCAAACTCATTATATTTTATGTTTTTAATTTTAATCCTTTATGCTGACAGAATTTCCGTCAGTCTCAACATGTTTTTATCGATGGGAGGATGGCTCTTCACGGCACTGCCAAAATTGGTATATGCCATCTGATTGTTGATGATGCCCACCATCTCATCCCTCTTGCCATTCATCAATGCCTCCAAGGCGGCTACTCCAAGCCGAGTGGCAATGACACGGTCCATGCAGGTGGGGTTTCCGCCACGTTGGATATGCCCAAGAATGGTAACCCGAGTATCAAAATGGTCGAATTTATCTTTTACTTTCTCTGCCACCTTATAAGCTCCACCTTCTTCGTCACCTTCGGCTACGATGATGATGCAGGAGGTCTTTGTTCGGTTCCAGCCCTTATCGAGAACCTGTATCAAATGCTGCATGTCGTTATCCGATTCTGGCACCAGCACCGCTTCTGCTCCTACTCCAATGCTGCTAAGCAAGGCTATCTGCCCTGAATCATTGCCCATAACTTCGATGAAAAACAGTCGGTTATGAGAATCGGCGGTATCACGAATCTTATCTACGGCCTCCACCACAGTATTGATGGCGGTATCATATCCGATGGTATAATCGGTGCCAGCCAAGTCATTATCGATGGTACATGGAACGCCGATGAAAGGGATGTCGCAATGGTTCTTGAAATCCAAGGCAGCACGGAAAGTTCCATCACCACCAAGAGCAATGACGCCGTCTATTTCATGCGTTTTGAGTTGTTCGCAGGCAGCTTTCATCCCTTCTTGCGTTCGGAAACGGGCACTACGCGTAGTTTTCAGAATCGTTCCTCCGCGCTGGATGATGTTGCTTACACTGTCGGCTTCCAACTGGATGATGTCGCCATCTATCATGCCTTCGAATCCTCTAAAGATGCCAAAAACCTCCAAGCCATTATAAACGCCCGAACGGACGATGGCACGAATAGCTGCATTCATTCCAGGAGCATCTCCGCCAGAAGTAAAGACAGCTATCTTTTTCATTTTATTTTAGTCAACCAAAGTGGCCTTGACGGTAATCAGCATGTTATATGCCTTCGAAACCGGACAGTTGTCCTTGGCTTCCACAACGCATTCCTGAAACAATTCCATGGTGATGCCAGGCACCTTTGCCGTAACTTCGAGGAAAGATGCAGAGATGACGCCAGCCTCCAAGGTGATGGCACAGGTGGTGTCGATGGTTTCTGGAACAAAATTTTTGCTGCCCAATACGAAGCTCAACTTCATGGAGAAACATCCGGCATGAGCTGCCGCCATCAATTCCTCGGGGTTGGTGCCTATACCTTCCTCGAAACGGGAGGAATAGCTGTATTGATTGTCCTTTAATACGGTGCTTTGGGTGCTTACCGTTCCTTTTCCTTCTTTGCCCGAACCTTTCCAGTTCGCATTTGCTTTTCTTATCATGATATTTACTTTTTTATGTTGTTGTTAAGGCGGCAAAGATAGAAATTCTTTGAGGATTCCTGTTTTGATGGATGACATTTAATGAATTTTATGGCATAATGCTTCCAATGGCTGCCAAAGCCTTGTAATTTTGTATGATGCCATCCGGCGAACGACGGAAGGGGTAAAACTTTTGTATGATGCCATCCGGCGAACGGCGGAAGGGGTAAAACTTTTGTATGATGCCTTCCGACGATCGACGGAAGGGGTAAAACTTTTGTATGATGCCATCCGGCGAACGACGGAAGGGGTAAAACTTTTGTATGATGCCATCCGGCGAACGACGGAAGGGGTAAAACTTTTGTATGATGCCATCCGGCGAACGGCGGAAGGGGTAAAACATTTGTATTATGCCCTGACAAAGGTTTGTAAAGGCATAATACAAATATATTATGGCTTCGCAAGGTCTTGTTATGGGTATTTTAAGTATTAATAACAAACCTTTGTTTTGAGTTGGGGTTGAGTAGTTCCTTAGGTTTTGGTATTTATAATGACTTTCTTGATGCTTTCTTGATTTCTGGAAGGGTTTTCATGCTGGCGGTTCATTTTGTTGATGTCTATGTTTGGCGAGCTATCTTTGGAATCCTGCTTGGGTTTGGCTGCGGCGAAAAGGCTTTGCCTTTTCG
>CAIWCG010000281.1 GCA_903911135.1 uncultured Bacteroidota bacterium | reverse complement strand
TTGGTGTAATTGCATACGCAATTTTGATGCTTTTTCCCGTTCATGAAACAGCTATATCTAAAATGTTTTCTAAAGCCGGTTGTTATTCTGGCCTGGAAAAGTTACCGGAGTATTGATATATACAGTATGAGATTATTTATTTATAAGCACCTTTTTAGACTTGAAAATATTTTACCTTTCGGAATGTATCCCTCAATATTTTTCTTTCTTGGAGCCTATGTGCTGTTCTCGTATCATGGTGCTACCTGCCAGCCACCGATTATCTGCCGCCAAACACCTTGGCCTTCGTAATGGCAGGATAAGTCTGGGCATGTCAGGGCTATGCTCCATGGCAGGTTGCTTCGTCATGGATTTATTGCAGGAGATCAGCCAAAACCCGTCTTTTGCCCCCAAAAAAAGGCTCATTAAAGCCCATTTTTAAGCTAAAACCTTCCCGAAGCACCAGAAATATTTCCGCACCCTTAAGGAAATAATTCTTCACCTTAATGGAAGAATTCCTACCCTTATTGGGAGAATCCTTAAGGTTAATGGAATAATCGCTAAGGATAAAGTGACTCACTTTATCCTTAGGAATTATTCCTATAAGGATAAACCGCAGCACTTTATCCTTAAGGATTATTTCTTTAAGCCTAAATAATTTTAAACGGCTTTTTACAAAATGGAGGGGTAGAATGGAAACATTTTGGGTGAATCCCAAGCATAAATTTCAGTCACTATTTTTCAAGCTGACAACCGAAGGAACATCGATGTATCATCCAATTCAATAAAATAAATTAATTTTGCAGTGTCATTAATATCATGTCAATAAAAACCACCTATACCGATTACGAATTAGTTCGCGCCATCCATTTCGACAATAAGGAGGTTTTGAACTATTTATTGGAACAGAATTTCAGGCATATCAGGAAATATATCGGTGGAAATGGCGGTTCGGAAGTACAGGCAAAAGCGTCCCTGCAAGATGCCATCATAGAACTTTGGTTCAATATCAACCATCAGAATTATAAACCCGAAAAGGACTTGAACACTTATCTGTTCATGCTGGTAAAAGACCGTTGGGACAAGCAGGAGAATGTGAACGATTTTTATAACAAGATTACCGATTCGGGCATCAAGGCTTATGATAAGGACATCATTGCCAAATGCGTCGAAGTGCTGGAACCGCAGCTAAAAAGCATCCTTTCCTATCATTTTTTCGAGGGGTATGACAACCAAAGAATTGCTTCCATCTTGAATCTCAACGGACCGGATGTGGCTGAAAATAAATTGAATGAGGCAAAGAAGCAATTGCAGGCCTTATTGATTATCCGCTATCCCGGCATCGATGTTTCGAAGGATTATATGAAGATAATTGCCTGCGGAATCAGGGAATTCAGGTATAAGGAACTGGTTGATTTCATGAATGGCAATGCCGTGATACCTAAAATAAAACGATATGCCTCTCTAGCTTGGGTGTTGGGTATTCTGATCATCATTTTGGGTGGTGTCGGCACATGGATATACAGCAATGACTATACTAACCGCAACAATGAAAAGAAAGAGGAAACGGCCATCAATAAAATGGATTCCGCTGCCGATAATTCATCCAAAGCAAAGGAAGGAATCCATCAGAAAAAGTATCATCTGAATAAGGAAAGCGGAAAAGATGTCGATACGCTTGAAGAGGAACATTCGTCAAAAGACTCGTTGAAAAATCCTGATATGGAACTGCCGATTCCGAAGGGCAAGATTCAAACAGTAACATCGAATGGCGACATCATCATCAAGGAGGTTCTGGATACCACCTCGAGTGGAGAGATGGTTGTAAGAAAGGATGAGTTGCTGTTCACTATTTACAGCAAAGTGGCGGAGAAATTGGCTGCTGCAGATACCTTAGGCGAGAACAAAGAAGGTTTGATGGCTAACAAAACCGCTGAAATGCTGAATCCTGAAGCAAAATTGCCAAAGGAAGATGCTAAAATAAAGGTTTATCAGGTGGAATTATGGAAGTCTCCAATAAATTATAAAGGCTATAAGATGCAGAAAAACAAGGTCATCATCTTCGGGATAGAAAATCCTGAACTGATTAAGCTGATAAGCTTTGATGAAGGGATTTATCTGCAATCAGGACCTACATTTTATTTGCTTATACCGTCCATTGACTTCCGTCCATTCATCAAACTGAAAGATAAGTCCATTTTGGCAGAACTGACCAAATGAAGATTCCATTTTCTAAATACCAAGGTACAGGAAACGACTTTATTCTGATTGATAACAGAACTTCTTTTCTCACATTTTATAAGGAATTGGTTAAGATGTTATGTGATAGGCATTTTGGCATCGGAGCAGATGGACTGATAATGCTGCAAAACCATCCTGATAATGATTTCGAGATGGTTTATTTCAATTCTGATGGAAACGAAAGTACCATGTGTGGCAATGGAGGACGATGCATCACCGCCTTTGCCAAAAGACTCGGTATAATTGATAAGGAAGCTACCTTTTCTGCCATCGATGGGGAACATTGTTCGATCATTTTGGATGTAACCAACCAAATGATGAATGTGAAACTCAAAATGAATGATGTGTCCGACATTGAACTGAACGAACAATACATCTTCATGAATACCGGTTCTCCTCATTATGTCGAATTGGTTGATGATATCGACACCATGAACGTTTTTGAAAAGGGCAAAGCGATAAGAAACAATGACCGCTTCAAAGCACAGGGAACCAACGTCAATTTCATTCAGACAAAAGACAATGAGCTCATCGTGAGAACTTATGAAAGAGGTGTAGAAGATGAAACACTTTCTTGTGGCACCGGTGTTACTGCTGCCGCCATTGCCTGTTCCATCTGGAAACTGAATGAAGCCAATGATCATTGCCTGATAAACACCCTCGGCGGAAAACTGAAGGTACATTTCGAAAGAAATGGAAAAAGCTACATCAATGTTTGGCTGGAAGGTGCCGCCACCTTCGTTTTTGAAGGGACTATAGACCTATAATTATTCAACATTGAAATGGCTAACATAAATCAGTTTATTTTCCAATTAATGTTTTTACATTTGCGCCCGAAAAAAATAACACAATAAAAAATTATAAAGTCATGATAACCACTACGGATACAAAAAAAGCAAACCTGATAGTTTCTGACATGGCAGAAAACCTCATCGGTTCTGAAATAATAAAGATTGCTGGCGAAATAGGTGCCAAAATAAAGGCTGGCGAAAAGATCGTCAACCTGACCATTGGCGATTTCGACCCCAATGTTTTCCCCATTCCAATAGAATTGAGGGATGAAATCATCGATGCCTATAAGGCTGGCCATACCAATTATCCTGCTGCCAATGGCATCTTGGAATTGCGCAAGTCCGTTTCCGGATATCTCAAGGATTATGAATCTTTGGATTACACTCCCGATGAAATCCTTATTGCATGTGGTGCCCGTCCATTGATTTTCGCAACCTACATGACCCTTTTGGATAAGGGCGATGGGGTTATTTTCCCAGTTCCTTCCTGGAACAACAACCATTATGTGCATATAGCCCATGCTCGTCCGATTCAGATTGAAACCCATGCCGAAAACCATTTCATGCCGAATGCAAAGGAGATCAAGCCTTTCGTAAAGGATGCCAACCTCTTGGCTCTGTGCTCCCCTTTAAACCCTACCGGCACGGTCTTTACCAAAGACGGTCTCGAAAGCATCTGCGATTTGATTCTTGAAGAAAACAATCGCCGTGGACCAAATGAAAAACCGTTATACCTGATGTATGATCAGATATATTGGAGCCTCACATTCGGTGAAACCCAACATTACAATCCCGTTTCCCTTCGTCCGGAGATGAAAGACTATACCATTTTTGTCGATGGCGTCTCCAAGTCATTGGCTGCTACAGGCATCCGTGTCGGTTGGGGCTTCGGACCGCAACGCATCATCGATAAGATGAAGGCCATCCTCACACATCTTGGCTCTTGGGCACCAAAAGCCGAGCAGGTGGCAGTAGCCAATTACCTCAACAACAAACCCGCCCTAAATTCCTATTCCTCCACCTTCAAAGAAGGTATCGAGCAGCGCCTTGATGCCTTATATGCTGGCTTCACCGCCCTCAAGAACGAAGGCTATAAGGTAGATGCCATCAGCCCACAGGCCGCCATCTATCTTACTGTCAAGTTCGACTTGGTAGGCATGAAAACCGCCGATGGAAAAGTCCTTGCCAAGATAAAGGACGTTACCGAATTCCTCCTCAACGAAGCTAAATTGGGCTTGGTGCCGTTCTATGCCTTTGGTGCGCCCGAAGATTCCACTTGGTATCGCATTTCGGTGGGTACCTGCACCATGGCCGAGATTTCAGATGCATTCGTCAGCCTCAAGAATGCCTTGAACAAGCTCTCCTAATTCCTAATTCTTTTTTGGAGCCTATATCCTCCACTCGTATCATTGCCAGTCCCGCTATCCGCTGTAGCCGCTGCATCCCCAATGCCGAAACAAAGCAGCGGGCTGTCGCTACTATCGGGGCTAGATTTGACGGCATGTAGCTTCGAAAGGACTGTTAGAAACAAAATAAAACGTGCCGTCAGGTCGGGAGAAAGCCCTGCTAACACGGGAGAAAACTCCGCTAACACGGGAGAAAGCTCCGCTAACATGGGAGAAAACTCCGTTAACATGGGAGAAAGCTCCGCTAACATGGGAGAAAACTCCGCTAACATGGGAGAAAGCTCCGCTAACATGGGAGAAAACTCCGCTAACATGGGAGAAACCTCCGCTAACATGGGAGAATGCTCCACTAACATGGGAGAATGCTCCGCTAACATGGGAGAATGCTCCGCTAACATGGGAGCGAAGAGCCACATTTTGAAGCAATGAGAGCCTAAACCATACTAAAATGCAAGACTTTAATAGATTTCAGGTAGGTATGGTTGGGCTTGGGCGAAAAGGCAAAGCCTTTTCGCCGCAACCAGGTTACATATAAAAAGTTCATTCGAGCAACCTGCCATCAAAGCCTAGCCCCGATAGTAGCGGCAGCCCGCTGCTTGGTATCTGTAATGGGGATGCAGCGGCTACAGCGGATAGCGGGACGCAGATGGGACGAGAAGTGGATATAGGCTCCTTATCGGAATTAATTATTATTATCCTTATCAGAATCCTATTCTTAGAAATAAATAGGATGAAACAGGAACTTGGCAACGGGGTTATATTCCAAAGCAGGTGCCATAACCTTTATCAGATTCAGCACATCCAAGGCCGTGTTCAATGCCTTGGAATTGGTATTGATTTGTGATAGGTCGATATCAAAAGAGAGGTAATATTGCCGATGACGCTTGAGGGTTGGCAAGTCTTTTCCTTTGTATGAAACCGGATTTATCTTGGCTCCCAACATGCCATCGGCACCATATCCTACAGCCATGTTCAACCAGTTTGGAATGTTAGTTCTTCTATTGGTGAAGGAGTTGATGTTGACGGAAACCCAATCGGACAAACCGTTATAATCCTTGATGGAATTCTGCACAAAACCATTACCCAACAAATCAGGTCTCATGCCGGCTTCAGGCGAATGATGGTAGGAGAACTTCAACTTGATGCGCTGCTCATTCCAAGCCAACTGCTCGCCTATGACGATGGCGGCACCAAGGAAATTGGCACCCACATCGCCAAGAGAAAAACCATATTCGGAAGAAAAACCATCCATCACTTCGAATGTGGTGTTATAAACGGCCCCTACCATGCCTCCATACCAAATTGCATCGTGTTGTTTACATCCTGCCCAAGTGAGAAGGTTGATACCGACGCTTCCAACATAATAAGCCACCACACAATGGCCTCCCTTATCCATCTGCAGCCATTCGCTGTTATCGTTAAAGAAATGAAACTTGCTTCCCGGTTGGTCTTTATACCAAAGTTCATATAGCCCTATCATGGACAAAGCATAAACGCTCCCCCCTCCTATCTCGAGCATCGTCAAACGGTTTCTGTTAAAGGTGGGAGATAGATCGAAGAAGTTCAGTTTCGTATTTTGTGCAGAGGTGTTCTTGAAGAAAATCAACAAACAAACCAGCAACAAAGCAACAACCGAAACCCTTCTAAACATAGATATTGATTATCCCTTGAAAGTTTCAGCGGCAGCTCTCAATATGGCCATAGCTCCGGATTTTGTAGAGGATTCGGCATAGGTTCGAAGAACGGGTTCCGTTCCCGAGGCACGAATCATCAGCCAGTCGCCATTGTCAAAGAAGTATTTCCAACCATCCAAATCTTCCATACGAACAACTTCGAAGTTGCCGAAGTGCTTATAGTTGCCTTGCTTGCAATTCGAGATCATCTGTTGCTTTAACTCTTCCGATATATGCAGGTCCGAACGCTCGAAAGCAAAGGCGCCAGTGATTTCATAAACCTCATTGATCAATTGCTCCAAGTTTTTGCCTGACTTGGCCATATATTCCCAAATTACCAATCCAATCCAAATTCCGTCACGTTCTGGAATATGACCCTTGATGGCTATTCCACCGGATTCCTCTCCTCCCAATAGCACATCTTCATTGATCATTATCTCGCAAATATATTTGAACCCAATCTTGACCGTCCGTATCTCCAAACCGTAATGCTTGCAAAGTAATTCGACACGGGGTGTAACGGAAAATGCAATGATCACCTTTCCCCTCATTCCTTTGTTCTCATAAAGATATTTTATCAGCAAAAGAATGATGTGATGCGAATCGATGAAATAGCCCTTGTTGTTGTACAAACCGATTCTATCGGCATCACCATCTGTTACCAAACCGCAATCAATGTTTTCTGAAAGCTTTATCAGTTCAGAAAATTCCTTTAGGTTCCTGTCAATAGGTTCTGGCGCCTGCCCCATAAAGGATGGATTGTAATCACAATGAAGGAAAGTAACATCAGGAAACAACCTGCGCATCACATTCTGTCCGGCACCATACATGGCATCATAGGCAAACGAAAGTCCCGAGTTTTTAATGGCCTTCAAATCGAAATTCTTTTCGATATGATTGCAGTACATCGTCTCCAGATCGATATGCTCAATCTTGTTTTCATACATCAATTTCTCCATTGAAATGCCATCTGAATCGATTGGCGATTCATCCGGAATCAAGAGTTCTATTTCTTCGACCATGGATGGAATCAAGGGGCCTCCATAAGAACCCTTTAGTTTGAAACCATTATATTCAGGTGGATTATGGCTGGCAGTGATGATGATTCCCAAGTCGGTCTTAAGATTGACAGTTCCCAAGGAAATCATTGGCGTGGAAACAAAATCCTCGGCCAAATAAACCTTGATGCCCATGCTGGCCATAACTTTTGCAACGCTTTCTGCAAACAACGAACCACCAAAACGGCAATCATGTCCTATCACCACTCTGCCCTCATTTTCTTTCTTTGCATTCAGCCATTTTGCTGTTGCATAGGCTACTCGTTCCACGTTTTCTACCGTGAAATCCTTGGCGATGATTGCTCGCCATCCATCTGTTCCAAATTTAATTTTCGTATTCATACTTATTTATCGATTAACATATATATTTAAAAGTTTCCAATCTGCATTATAAAGCGCCCTATCATAATCATAAGCCTTTGACCTGCCTATAGCTTGGGCATTGATTCCATTGATGATGAAAAAATACTGTTTCTCCTTTAAAACATCCTCCAGACTCTTGAAATCAATGACCATCTGCCACTGATTCAAGTAAGCAAATTTTATTGAGGGATACGTAATTTCATTAATGGTAAGCGTTACCGAATCAGGAAGATAGCTTATATAATCCTCGTTCTTGTGCCAAGTTTCATGCACTTCTATCTTGTTTATCTTGTAAAGTTGTTGAGGATTCTTCGCCAATGCTTCATTGAAATCACTGTGTTTCATGTTCAATAAATCCACCAGATTGGTGTTCAGATAATCCTCAAAGGCATTGATGATGACATTTCCATATTGAATTTTTGGATCATCCTTCAAAACATAGTTCGGCACGATGAGATAAGAAACATGCTTGTCTTGACGGATGGCTTCATGCCCTGGCTTATAATCCAACTTTTCAAACGTTGATTTCCTTATCCGTTCCGACTCATCAAAAGACTTCACCACCTTGGCACCATATTGAATCAGTTGGTAATTATATTGCCTTGCCCGCAAAACATAATCCACCGTGATATGACTGAACCCATCGGCATTGGCAGGTATGAATGAATTCCTAATCCACTCGGCAGCCTCATTATAATCTATAAAACCATACGAAATGGCATCCTTTCCCTCCCCTGTCTTGGCAAATTCGAAACCCGCCGTCCGCACCTTTATCTCCTTGGCGGATATATTCCAATATTCATAAACAAAAACATTTTCCACATCCGTAAATTTCGAATGACTGGTGTTTTCTACCGCCCTTAGTGTTTCAGGCAACAGGTTTATCTTCTTCTTGTTCGAATCCCAAAGCTTGATTTTACCCTCCATGATACCTTTATATAATACATAAGCAAGGCCCGAAACGGCATTATATCCCAAGTCGTCAGGCTGGTTTTTCTTCACCAGATTGCAGATGACGGGCAAGGTTTCAGGCTCCTTGTCTCCAGCAAAAGATTTTGTTGGAAGGATAATTGCCAAGAAGGCTAGCAATAAAAATAAACTGATTCGTTTCTTCAAGCTACTTGTTTTGAGGGGAGCAAAATTAATCATAAAATATATAAGACCGATAAAAGCAGCTATCCAAACCTTCTGTTTAGGTGCAATAAGACATGATTTTAAATAATAATTCCCTTTTTTGAAGCCTATATCCTCCTCTCGTCCCAGCTACGTCCCGCTATCCGCTGTAGCCGCTGCATCCCCGTTTCCGATACAAAGCAGCGGGCTGCCGCTACTATCGGGGCTATGTTTCGATGGCAGGTTGCTCGAAACAGCTTTCATCAGCAATCATAAAATCCTTAATCAACCCAAAAAAAATAAAAACATACCTATATATATAGTATGCTTTTTTAGGAAGATAGAGATAAATATCCCAAATCCATCCTCGCCGCCAGCAGAAACCATCCGAAATCTTAAAAAGGCCAATCCCATGTATGAGTTTGGTATTTTTAAGTTAAAAAAGGTCAATCGCAAGCTTGGGATTGATGTTTTGTGTCTTAAAAAGGTCAATCGCAAGCTTGCGATTGGTGTTATTTAGCTTAAAAAGGTAAATCGCAAGCTTGCGATTGGGCTAAAATGGTTTAAAAAGGTCATTCCCATGCTTGGAACTGGTTTTAGCTTGTCAACCATAAATAATCTGGCTATTTGACCCAATATATTTTGCCTATTACCCATATTAAACAGTTTTTTATGTAAAAACCTTACCAATATTATTGATTCTGTTCATAAAAAAACGATGCCTTAATAATAGCTTCGCTCTCTGCGAGCCATCATGAAGGCATCATTATGGTCAATGTTCTGAATCTATTTAAGAATCTTGAACTTGTCCAAGGCGATGTTTTCCTTAAACTCAAACTCGAAATGCTTGGAGAACAGGAATTTCTTTACCGTTACATTTCCTTTGATGTCCACCGGCAGTTCATGCTTGCTTTTCTTGCCAAGAAAGGCATTGAGACCGGTGGGAATGATTTTGGCCAAGTCCACCAGGTTGGTCTGTGCCACCACCGGAATGGTGAAATCTCCAACCGCCCTAACGCAGGTAGTATCCATGCATACCGAAGAAAGTTTGGTGCCATCAATAAACACATCGATGGTCATGGCGGCTATCCTGGCACCCATGCTGTTGGGGTTGCGAAGATGGACATCAGCCCGAATTTCGGGAGCCAAACCCTTCATGGTAACGGTAAAATTATCCACCGATTTATATTCTATGGGCTTCATCGGAGCGCAGGAAATCATGGCAACGGAAATGAGGGTGATGGCAAGCAGAAGTTGGATGGAGTTTTTCATTTTGAACAATATTTATTGCATTTAGTCTTCCACCAGAACGACCAAACCCTTTAAATATTCGCCTTCGGGATGAAAAAGATTGATTGGATGGTCGGATGGTTGCGACAGTTGATAAAGCACCCGAACTTTCCGTTTGGCTTGGGCAGCAGCCAAGAAAAGTATCTTGCGAAACAAGGTCTTGTCGATGACTTGAGAACAGGAAAAGGTGAACAAAATGCCACCGCTCTTGATTCTCCTCAAGGCCTCAAAGTTCAGATTTCGATAACCGATGGTAGCCTTATCTACAGAACTTAAATGCTTGGCAAAGGCAGGCGGGTCAAGGATGATAAGGTCATAAACATTGTCCATCTTTTTCAAGAAATCGAAAACGTCTTCAGGAAACGACTGATGGTTAGCTTGGTCGAAATTGTTTTGAATGTTGATGTCAGCCAACTCGATTGCCTTGTTGGAACTATCAACGGAATGAACCAGTTTTGCACCACCCTTTAATGCATAAACGGAGAACCCGCCACTGTAGGAAAATGCATTGAGAACGGTCTTGCCTTTCGATAATTTCCCTACCAGTTCGCGGTTGTCCCTTTGGTCTATGAAGAAGCCGGTCTTTTGGCCTTCTTCCCAGTCTATCTTGAACTTCAACCCGTTTTCAAGAACCAAATCATCACCCTTATCGCCATAAAGATAATGGGAAGCTGTTTCGGATGCTACTGCATTTTTATGAATGGATTTATCGAAGATAGCCTTGATGGAATCGCCGTAAATCTCCTGTATCGCTTTGGCCAAATGATGCCTGATGGCAAACATTCCAGGTGTATGCGTTTGAATGATGGCTGTAGTGTAATAGATGTCGATGATGAGCCCGGGCAAGTCATCACCTTCGGCATGAACAAGGCGATAGGCATTTGTTTCGGGATTATCGATGTAACCAAGAATCCTTCTTCTTTCATAAGCACCCGCGAGCTTGGCTTTCCAAAAACCATAATCGATTTCTTGTTGCTCAAAGGAAAATATCCTAACCATGATGGAGCCTTCATGATAATGACCTGTGGCAAGATATTCATCTTCGTTGGAATAGATTTCCACGATGCTTCCTTCTTCAACAGTTCCTTTAATATTCTTGATGGCCCCTGAAAACAACCATGGATGGAAGTTACGAACGGAACGGTCCTTGGATGGTTTGAGCGTAACTTTAGGGTACTTGTTATTGGTAGCAGTGTTCATTATTTCTTAGCTATTATATTTATTGAATAAATCTTTGTTCATCACACGAAAGCGATAGGGCAAAAGAGCATCGGCACCAGCACTTTCAACACCTATTCTCGGTCCGATTATTATTTCATCATCTGGAATGATGATGCCTTGGTCTTCAATCCAAATTTCCTCACCCAATAGACTGGTGCCATTATGTTTGACATGAAAACCCAATGCAATGCCAACCGTTCCTGGTCCATTGGAAAAGGTCTTGTCTATCTTGGTTTTATTTCTTCGTTTCATCATCACCTCAAGCCCGATGATAGGATGAATGGCGCGAATGAGAACGGCATGTGGAATATCCTTTTTATTGGTAACCACATTGAACAGATGATGAATGCCGTAACAGATATAGATATAGGCAGTTCCACCAACTGAAAACATCTCTTCGGTGCGAGTGGTTCTTCGATTATTGAAAGCATGCGAAGCCTTGTCTATGGCACCATTGTAAGCTTCCGTTTCGGTGATGATGCCAGCAGTCAGCTGATTATTGAAATTGGTAAAAAGCACCTTACCAAGAAGTTCCTTGCTGATATGAACGACATCAGAACGGTTATAAAAGCTTGGTTTGAGTTTCATTGATTACTATGAATTAATGACAGCATCAATGGCATTGAGAATAATCTTGCAGGCATGAGAAATTTCACCTTCACTTATTATCAAAGGAGGAGCAATGCGCATCTTATTACCTGAAAAGAGAAACCAATCGACAATGACTCCCTGAATGATGCACTCTTGAATGACCTTCTTGTTGAAATCTTCAGTCTCAAATTCTAAGGCGAGCAATAATCCCTTACCCGAAATTTGTTTGATGGCCTTATGCTGCAACAATTGCCTGAACTGTTGTTCCTTAGCGGCAACATGCTCCATTAAATTCTCCTCAATGAGCACATCAAGGACGGCCAAGGAAGCAGCACAACAAACAGGGTTTCCACCGAAAGTAGTGATATGCCCCAACACCGGATTACTCATCAACGAACTAATGATTTCTTTGGAAGAAATAAATGCACCTATGGGTAAACCGCCTCCCATTCCCTTGGCTATGCAAAGAATATCTGGGACAATACTATAATGACTGAAGGCAAACAGGCTGCCTGTCCTGCCGAAGCCTGTCTGAATCTCATCCAAGACCAATAAAGCCCCAGTTTCATTGCAACGGTTTCTCAAAGCAATCAAAAAGTCTTTCTCTGGCACGATGACACCAGCCTCACCTTGAATGGTTTCGGCGAAAACACAAGCGGTATGCTCATCTATCACAGATAAATCATCAATATCATTGAAACGAATATGCTTGACACCCGGAATAAGCGGACGAAAAGCATTCTTTAAATCTTCATTTCCACCAATGCTCAATGCTCCCTGCGTACTGCCATGATAGGCATCGACAAAAGAAACTAGGTGCGGTCTTCCGGTAAATCTCTTGGCCAATTTCATCGCCCCTTCTATGGCCTCTGAACCCGAATTGACGAAATAAACACTGTCCAGATTGGCAGGCAGCAATTCACTCAAACGCTTGGCAAGAAGCACCTGTGGCGACTGGATATATTCGCCATAAACCATCAGATGCATATAATCATCCACCTGTTTTTTGATGGCCTCCACCACTTTCGGGTGATGGTGCCCCACATTGCTCACCGAAATCCCCGAAATCAGGTCCATATATTTCTTCCCATCCACATCAAAAAGATGCACCCCATCGGCCTTGATTATTTCCAGCAGCATTGGCGCATCGCTCGTTTGGGCAAGGTGTTGTAAAAACTCGTTTCGCAGTGTCGGCATGCGGGCAAAATTAGAAAAATAGCCGTTAGCAGGATGAAAAATGATGATTAAGATGCAATTTTCAGATGAAACCAATCAAATTTTCCTTTTGAAGCCCATGTTCACCACTCGCTACACGGTTCCGTCCCGCTATCCGCTGTAGCCGCTGCCTTCCCATTTCCGACACAAAGCAGCGGGCTGCCGCTACTATCGGGGCTAGGTTTTGACGGCAGGTTGCTCCGAAATGGGCTTTAAAAACAAAAGGCGGCACTTGTTGCCGCCTTTTGTTATAATATCTTGGCTTTTTATTCCTTGATGAACTTGCCTCTTATGGCTGCACCCGCTCCTTGATTGAGGCTATAAAAATATACCCCGCTACTCCAATTAGAAACTGCCACTTGCGTGTCATTGGCTCTTATGTTTTCTTTATAGACCACTCTGCCAAAAATATCCATTATTTGTATTGTTTCATTTTGAGTAAAAGATGATAAACGAAAAGTAATGATATTACTCGAAGGATTAGGGTAAACCAAAACCTTACCATTTTTCTGCTGTGTTTCTGTTATGTTTGTTTCAAGCGTTGTAATTTTAAGAACTCGATTACTACTTTCAACAAAATAGGTAATTCCAAATGCATCCAAAAAAATGTCATAAACATATCCAAAATTAGCTGAAGTAGCAAACATGCTATCACAACAATAACCGCCCCCAATTCCTGTTCCTGCAAAAGTTGTTATTATTCCTGAATTAGCATCAATTTTTCTTATTCTGGAATTCCCCATATCAGCGATTAAAAGATTTCCTGAAGCATCGAAACATAGATTATTCATTTGGAACAGTTGAGCAGAGAGTGCAGGAATATTATCACCATTGTAACCGCTAATTCCCGTACCAGCAATTGTTGTAATTATTCCTGTAGCATGGTCTATTCGTCTTATTCGATTATTATATTTATCACTTAAATAAATATTCTCGTATGCATCTAATGCGATACCGGTTGGGGTATTCAATATGGCATTGATGGCAAGTCCGCTATCGCCTCCAAATCCAGAAGCACCCGTTCCTGCTACTGTTGTTATCATTCCGTTATTCTGGTCTATTTTTCGCACACGCTTTAAGTTAGGGTCTGTAAAATAAATGGTATTATTAGAACCAAAAGCAAAATAAAATGGTGAAATATTTGCATTAATGGCTAATATCGAATCGCCATTAAAACTATTTAATCCAGTGCCTGCTATAGTAGTAATGATGCCTGTCGCAGCATCTATCCTGCGGATATAACGAGCTTCTGCAAAATATAAATTGTTCATGGCATCAAAACGAATACCATAAGTTGGATGTAGATTTGCAAAAATTGCTAAACCACTATCACCTGAATGACCATTAATGCCAGTACCAGCAAAAGTATAGATAAATCCGGTGTTTGCCAGCACTTTTCTTATCCTATTATTATGTGAATCATTAAAATAAATATTACCATTTACATCCGTTGTAATACCCTCAGGGCAACCTATCGTCCCAATTGTAGCAAAAATACTATCTTGAGAAAACGCGCAACCTGCACCGTTGCCAGCCACTGCAAATATATATTGAGATCTTGCTCCTGAATAAATTAATAAGATAAGGATTAAAATATTTATAGATTTTTTCATGTTGTTTAGATTTTAATTGTTCATAATTACTACTTTCCAGCTATTTTTGTGGGATATACCATTAACCTTTACCATATAGATTCCGGCTGGATAATCTCTCATGGAAAGCTCTTTTGAAAAGAAAGGTGACTCGCTAATTTCATTAGAATTATATTTCAACTGGCCTATGGAGTTAAAAACCTCAATTGAAATCTTTTCTCCTTGTTCTGAAAAAGAGTTAATATGAAAATTACCATCATTAGGATTGGGATAAATTCCTTCGATTTGATTATGAATTTTCGTCTTTTCTTCACGTAATGCCGTAGAAGTCCAAGGAACATCCTTATATAATATATCCCATTGATTCCCCCCATTGCTATAAAAATGATACCAAGTATAGAATATATCGGCATTTGAATTAGCCCTACCTGACAAAGATAAAGAATTTTCAATATCGTCAGCTCCACTATTCATTTCAGTTGTTGTTGGCACATATAAATAATAGCTAATTGGCCCCCCATGGAAATCACATTTTACAACGATTGGTTCAACAAATGGATATACATTTGGTATATCAGAAAAAATGCAAGTCCACCCGACATTAAGTCCATCGGCATAAATGGTACCATTATAACCGCTTGAATAACTAACAACTGGTCGTACATTAGCTTGTGCATAAGAATGGGGATAAATATATGTGCAATTAGCAAGTGCTGTGTAATCAAAATATGCACCGGTTATTGAACAAAAACCACGAATATGATCGTTTCCTGAATCATGAGCCCTATAAACAACTGTAAAATCGTTTGTTGTATTTAATGGAGGACAGGCGATTCTAGGATAATCTATCGTTGTAGATGCACCAAGAAAACTTGAAAACACAGTGGTAGCGGTGGTAGGTGACGAATAGCTGGCTTTGGCAACATATATGGTATTGCCACCACCAATATAGGTATAATAAATAGAATATTGAACTGCTGTTATTCCATAAATGGCAACATCAGGCATGGTATATGATGAACCATTAATGACTTGTCTGTAATTTGGTGTAATATATAACAGAGTAGGGCCACTAATAGGTGTATAGCCATAGTTCATATTAATGCCACTTCCATTATCCCAATCAATGACAAAATGACCATGGCCGTCAGCATCTATATTAATTGAAGTACTAAAAGTTGAAGCGGATTCTAATAAAATAGGAGAACCATAGTTTGAAAAAGAACCTGAACCCCATAGGAAAACTTCAAAAATATACCCACCACCACTATATGACCAATATACCACATTGGCATAAATATCTGAAGAATAATTTACAAGTACTACATCAGGGTCATATGCATCCGTATAAGATAATCCAATAGACCCAGGGCTACTACCATCATCCCAAGATAAAAGAGGGCTGCCAGAATAATCGTCATTTACTAATACATGCATTGTTCCAAGAACATCATTACCGGTATTAATTGAATCTCCATAATATGGTTGCGCAACATTGCTTAAGATTGTAGCGCTATTTGTTGCGTTTGTATAGCACTGTGCTATGATTTTTGGTTTTTGCAATAACATAAGTATCGCAAAAATAAGAAATAAGTTTTTACTGATGAAACTTTTTTGTTTGCTTGAACCAAATTTCGGTTCCTTGTTTTTGTGTTTTGTGTTTAAATTTCTCATGACGATTAATATTTTGTTTGTGTCTACTTTGTATTAGGGTGTTCGGCAAAATTCCCTTTTATGATTGATGGAAACAAAAAAAGGAAACACCACCTGCGCAGGTTTCCTCTTTTGTTCCATATTTACACCATTATTCATGGTTTTTATTTTTTAGATATTATCTCTATTATTTCATGTTTTCCCTTCGCATTATTCTTTCAACTCATAATTCATAATTTATAATTCCTACTTATGAAGTGATTGTATAAGGAAATACAGGGCTTTCGGGGCCTTTGTTGCCGTCCTTGTCCAACCAAAAAAAGATGTAATAGGCCACTTTTCCCTCTTGCCCTGTAATATATGTGTCCTTGAAATTCATCTTTGAGAACCCGGGAATCATCTCTGCCAATGGATGGTTGTTTCGTAATGGCGCAGCTCCCCCAATCTGTCGATAACATCTTATGGAAACCGCTCCATAAGGCTTGCCTTTCGACAGCACATCGTTGCCGATAAGTTCCAGTTCCAGACGCATCGGAACATTCTGGTCTATCACTATCGGTTCAGGCCAGGTCTTGGAAAATCTCGTTTTATCAGGCGGTGTGCCCTGTCCTTTTACATCTGCCCCAACACCATTTATCAAGGGAATGCTTCCGGCAGCCTTCGTCTTTATCGTCCCCAACCAATTGTCGCGGATGGTTTTTACTATTAATGCAGCATTTTCCTTTTCCTGTTTGGTGAGCGAGGCTACCAGCAATATGGCATCGGCACGTTGCGAAGCAATCAGGTTTCCTGCCGTTACATACCCTTTCACTATGGTGGTGGTGGGGCTCATCACTCCGAAGGTACCTGTTTGGGCGTCCAGATTCGTTGCCATGCTGTTGGCTTTCAACCTTTTTGCAGTGAAATTCAAACCCCTTACCTTAACCAGTACCGTCAGGTTCTTAACCACCACCGATGCCAAGATGAAATACATTACTGTTGTGTTTCT
>CAIWCG010000280.1 GCA_903911135.1 uncultured Bacteroidota bacterium | reverse complement strand
TTGATCATCGTCAAGGAAGAGTTTCCATAATTGCTGACCATACCAACCCATTTATTCATGAATTTCTCTACCGCTATATAGCAGGGTTGAGATACATTGACAATGCCCATGGATATTACCAATGGCGGGGTAGCCTGATTGATCGAGTCAAAATCTATCCTGCTTATATTGCCTCCATAACATGCCACAAAACCAAAATATCTCCCATTGTCTTTCTTTACCACTACTGAATATGGTTGGGTTACTCCTGAAACTATCTGATGTATCTGTGATCCGGTGATGGTATTTCCTAAACTATTTCCAAAATCCAACCTGTTTATTGCACCCCCACCAAAGGAGGTTACAAAACCATACCAATTGCCATTTTCCTTAATCATGCACGAACCCAACGGACTGCCAACTCCGGCATTAACCAATATGGACTGAACAGGGATATTGTCGAGGCTGTTGCCAAAATCAAGTCGGTAGATGGTTCCGGTGCCGCTGAAAGATGAAACAAAACCATAAAAATGCCCATTGTCGTTGGCCACCGTTAAGCCATCATAACCATTATCCCAAGTCAAACCTATCGAATCCTGAATAGGTGATGAAGTAAGGTCGGCACTGCAAAAATCCCAAGAATAGCTTAAGTTGCTGCCTACGGTGGTATTGGTAAAATTAACCGCATTGCCGGCACAAACCGGTGTCGGAAACGAAAAATTGGGCAATGGATACTGCCCAAATACAGAAATAGAAACCAGTACGGCGAGGATTAGACTATAAACTTGCTTCATTTATTTTGTATTACTTTGCAAAAATAGAAAAAAATTATCTAATATAAACAATTTAATTTTATGGAACTTGTCTTTGCCACTCAAAATGCTCATAAGATTACCGAAATAAACCAAGCCCTTGGCAATCTTTTTAAGGTTAAAAGTCTGATGGAAATAGGCTGCCTGGAGGAACTCCCCGAAACCCAAAACACCATGGAGGGCAATGCCCGACAAAAGGCAATTTATGTTCATGAAACCTACCATGCCAACTGTTTTGCCGATGACAGCGGCATGGAAGTGGAAGCCCTTGATGGCAGGCCAGGAATCTATTCGGCCAGGTATGCAGGCATGGATAAGAATATGGATGCCAACATGGCCAAAGTGCTCGATGAACTCAAGGATAAGGATAACCGCAGGGCCAGGTTCCGGACGGTGATAGCATTGGCGGTGGATGGACAGGTTACCATTTTTGAGGGCGTGATAAACGGCCAAATAATCCATGACAGGCGTGGGCAAAACGGGTTTGGATACGACCCTATCTTTATGCCCGATGGCTACAACCGCACTTTTGCCGAGATGACCCTTATCGAAAAAAACAGCATCAGCCATAGAGCCATAGCGGTATCAAAACTGAAAGCCCATCTCGAGGCTCATCAAAAATTATAGGTCAATAATATTGATGTCGATTGCCGGTTCATAAAATATTTAGTAATTTTACATCAGCAATATGAGAAATACGAATATACATTCGGCTGTAATTATGAACATGTATCCTACACAGAGGACTCCCGCCATCCCATCTAATTGGGGTCTTCTGCCATGTACGGACTAATTTCAAATTCCAATATCCTTTCAAATTTCTGCATGGGCCATGCCTGTGCGGAACCTGCTATTGTGTTCTCTTTTATAAAATAAATATTTACCAAAAAAAATAAAAAAAATGAAGAATTTAAACAAAGTTAGACTGTTCCTGGTTAGCCTCTGGTGGTTCATCAGATTGGAGGAAGTAAGCATTAAAGTGGTTCAAACAAAGAAGGATGAGTATCTGCCTGATACCGAAAGTAACCGCAAATTTGTGGAAGAATGGCAAGGTAGGGGTATTTACAAAAACATTAATTTTATATTGAGCCAAGTAACTTATTTAGGCTATGACCGAACCGGTAACTTGGTTATCTGCATGGCATTGCCTACCACGGGGCAGGTCATCACGGCAAGGCTTGCATTGGGCAAAGTTCATGGAAGCATCGTAACCCAAGCTCGAAACATCAAATCCAAATGCACTGTGAATCCATGGGTAACTTTCACCAGTCTCGAAATATCGAATCTTGGAACCGCAATCAATACTTATGAGGATGCCAAAGGTGCAGAAAGTGATGTGGCCTTTAATGCCTTGAACAACATGCTCAAAAATATCTTCCTGGCTCGTATAGCTTTGGCAGCAATTGGCGATCCTACCCATTCGATAGTTTTGATACAGGCCTGTGGCTGCCATGTTCAGGGGGTTGGTGGGTCTCACGAGCAAGTGTTCGATGGTTTCGCTGGTGTGGCATCAGGTTCCATCGTGCTGGTAGGCAAGGCCGGAGGGCAAAATACGTTTCACGAATGGTGGAGCAGCGTTGACAATATCAATTGGGTAAGATTGGAAGGAACTGTAAATGCAAACACCTTAATAACAGGGTGCATACCCGGTGCTGCCATGTATTTCCGCCATCAGATAATAGATGCCAATGGTGGTCAAGGCCTGACAGATGCCATCTTGAGAAGAGCAAATTAAAAACAGCATAATTCCCCGAAAATCAGCCGCTGATTTCTTATCAAAAGAAGATATGAAATCGGCGGCTTTTCTTTTGGCGCAGCCCCAGAAATTTTTCTCTCGACCATTTCAACATACGCCGTTTCCTTCGATGTAATGACCTCCTCCATTGATGAAAAGTATTCCTCCATTGATGAAAAGTTCGCCTCCTTCGATGGAAAGTTCTCCTCCATTGATGTAAATCCATCTTCCATTAATGTAAACCTATCGACCATTGATTCAATGATAACCTCCCCTGATGTAAAGGTATCCTCCCTTGATGTAAAGGTAACGACCTTTGATGTAAACATCTCTCCGCCGAGTTATTTTACCCCGCCAAAAAGGTCTTTTCCCGTATAAAACTCCCCCAAGCCTGCCATTTTGCTTTTGGCTTGTTCAATGATTTTTTTACTTTTGTACTCGAATTAAAAAGATAAACACATGAAAACACGGATACTTTTGATGGTGATGCTGGGATTGGTGGGATTGAGTGGGAAGGGGCAAAGAGAAAGAACGCTTAATTGGTTTTTTGGGAATAAAGCTGATCTTAAATTCTATCCTACTTTAACATCAGATACTTTAGGACAAATGCCTATAGTGGAAGGTTGTTCATCAATTTCCGATTCTTGTGGTAATTTATTGTTTTATACAAATGGAATAACAGTGTATTCTAAAAATAATTCGATTATGCAAAACGGAACAGGTCTCGGAGGAAATCAAAGTGCAACTCAATCTGCTTTGATTGTTCCACAACCAGGCAATGATTCTATCTATTTTATATTTACTATAGGGATTGAATTTTTTGCTTATTCTAAAGTTAATATTAATCAAAATGGCGGGCTTGGAAATGTAATAGCAATAAATGATTCTTTATGTTATAGTGGGAGTGAAAAAATTGCAGGAATTCTTCATTGTAATGGAAGTGATGTCTGGGTTGTTACTAAAAAACCATTCTTCACAAACGTCTATAATTCTTTTTTGGTTAATTCTTCAGGAGTAAGCACAACTCCTATTGAATCAACAGTTCATTATACTCCTTATACAGATGATGAAGGATATTTAAAATTTTCACCAAATGGGAATTATATTGCTGGTGTTAATATGGAGTTGCGTACTGTTTCATTATTAACTTTTGACAATTGTACCGGGCAAATAAATAATTTTATAACAATTCCTTCTGATACTAATGTTTATGGTCTTTCATTTTCACCAGATAATACAAAACTATATATAGCAAATACATTAAATACTGGACATCCTTTATCTTATATTTATCAATACGATCTTACTTCAGGTGATTCTGCTACAATTCTTTCTACTAAAACACTAATTAAAGTTTTACCCTATAATACCTTTTTTGGCGCATTACAATTAGGAGCAGATGGTAGGATATATATTACAAAATATCATTACACAGCATTTGACTTTAATTCGTTAAGCACAATAAATTATCCGAACCTAATTGGTAGTGCTTGTGGATATCAAGATAGTAGCGTTTCGTTATCAACTCGATATTGTGAAATTGGTTTACCAAATTTTATTGAAAGCTATTTTAATGTTGATTATAGTTGTTTGACAAGTGCTGGAATTAAGGAAAACAATTTTGTAAGTACATTCTCCCTCTTCCCAAATCCCTTCACCACCCAAGCCACCCTCACTTTTCAAGGCATCAAGAATGAAAATAATAAGTCCTTATCGGTTTATAATCTTCTTGGCCAAGAGGTACAAAATATCTTTGTCGGCAAGGATAAGGAAGTCATCATACACAAAAACAACCTGCCCAGAGGCATGTATTTCTATAAGCTCATGGATGACAGCAAAACCGTCCTCGGCATGGGCAAGATGGTGGTGGAGTAAAAAGAAATTGTAAGATTGAATTATCTTTTCAGCAAGGCATCCCACCCTTGCGCTATCAGGGCATGGCTGCCCCCTGCTTTGTTTATCAGGTTGATGCCTTCAGCCTTGTCGGTGATATGGCCTATCAGCGATATGTCGAGATTGGCTCTCACCTTTTCGTAGTCGGCCAGCTTCACGGTGAAAAGCAATTCGTAATCCTCACCCCCGTTTAAAGCACAAACAGTAGGATCCAGATTGAATTCCCGTGCCACATTGAAAGTTTGCGGGTCTATGGGAATCTTGTCTTCGTATATCTGGCAGCCCACACCCGATTGGGTGCAGATATGCAGTAACTCGCTCGACAATCCATCCGAAATGTCAATCATCGAAGTAGGTTTTACACCTATTTCCTTCAATTGAGCGATGATTTCCTTACCGGCTTCAGGCTTCAGTTGGCGCTCCAAAATATAATCGTTGCCACCTAAATCGGGCTGAATGCCGGGATTCTCCAAGAAGATTTTTTTCTCCCTTTCCAATAATTGCAGACCTACATAGGCAGCACCCAAATCGCCCGAAACACATATCAAATCGGTTACTTCGGCACCATTTCTATACACCACATCTTCCTTCTTGGCCACCCCTATGGCGGTAACGGAAATGACAAAACCATGCACCGATGAAGAGGTGTCGCCACCCACCACATCCACACCATATTTTTCGCAGGCAAGGATTACACCGGAATAAAATTCTTCTATTGCCTCCAAAGAGAAACGGTTCGACATGGCTATCGAAACGGTAACCTGTCTTGGGGTGGCGTTCATGGCATAGATATCCGAAAGATTGACCGTAACGGCCTTATATCCCAAGTGTTTCAAAGGCATGTAGCTCAAATCGAAGTGAACATTTTCCAACAGCATGTCGGTAGTCACCACGGTCATCATTTCCGAATTGTCCATTACGGCAGCATCATCGCCAATACCTTTTATGGTGCTGCTGTTTTGGAGCTTTATGGACTTCGAAATGAGTTCTATCAACCCAAATTCACCCAATTCGGATAGTTCGGTTCGGTTATCTTTGTTCTCAAGCATTATTAGTTTTTTATAAGAATTTATAATGTATAATTCTCAATTCATAATTTTCTGAAGTGGGATGTACTGGACTCGAACCAGTGACCCCTGCCTTGTCGAGGCAGTGCTCTGAACCAACTGAGCTAACATCCCATTCATCATCTCTTTCATCAAAAATCCCCTGTTGTTACACAGAGGATTTAGCGTACCCTGAGCCGGAGTCGAACCGGCACGAGTGTAACCTCACAGGTTTTTGAGACCAGCGCGTCTACCAATTCCGCCATCAGGGCATCTATTATAAGCAATAGTTTTCTTCATCGAGGCGGCAAAAATATAAAATTAGTTGAATAATAAAACAAAGATGAAAAAAGAATGTGCCAAATCTTAATCCGTAAAACTTTAAATCCTGCATATTGAAATTAAGGAGGATTGCATTAAACAACAATTTATTTTTATTTTCGCCTCATTAAATAATTGAAAAATGAAGAGATTTGCCTTGACATTTGTTGTAATGATGACATTTTTCCAATGTTATTCCCAAACAAAAGCGGTTACCGATAAAGGAAGAGAAGTAGTTTTGTATGAAGATGGAACCTATAAATATACTGATGAAAAGACATCTTGGGAAACTCGATTGGATACGGTAATTTGCAAACGGCCAGCATCTTCCACCTTCCTGTTAAAGGGAAATAAGACGCCTTATGGGGTATATACCAATCCGAAGAAATGGCATTTCAAGAAGGCTGATGAAGCAGAAGATCATGCATATGAATATTTTTTCACCTTGATAGGTGAGGATGCTTATGGCGAATTGATAACCGAAGGAACTTATATTCCGATCAATGAAATAAAGGAAATCGCCTACGAAAATGCAGTAAAAAAATCTCCGGATCTTAAAAAAATCAAGGAAGATGTAAGAAACATTAATGGCACCATTGTTCATTGCATGCAAATGGAAGGAACAATTAGTGGAATGAAGATAGTGTTGTTGGGATATTACTACTCAAGTGAGAAAATGACCATTCAGTTTCTTTCATGGTCAGCAAAAAATCAATTTTCCAAATATCAATCGGAGTTGGAAAACCTACTTAATGGTTTTGTTGCCTTTTAATCGCACCATTACTCAAAATAAAATATTTTACGCTAGAAAGTTGATTCAACAACAACAGGCTTAAGATGTATCAGTCCTATCCAATTGAATATTTTTATTAATGGATACATTGGGTCTATTTCATGCCATTTCTTGCCGAAGTTAGGGTTTTTTGGGAATCTATGATGGTTGTTGTGATAACTTTCTCCCCACATTAAAAAGTCAAAGAATAAAAGGTTCTTGGAAGTGTCTTTCATGGTATAGGAAACATATCCGATTTTATGGGCAAACCAGTTGATGATGGCTCCATGAAAAGGGCCCATCAGAAAGTGAATCGGTAATAATAAATACATCCACCAATGAGTTGCAAATCCAACATAAAATGCGATGTAAAATACTCCCCAACCTATTCTTGAATACCAAGAATCGGCTAATTTTTCCATTGCCCTCCATTCGGGAAGGTCTTGTGAAAATGTTTTTTCCAATGAAATACGGTCATAAAAGATATTGGAATAGATAGTTTTTGTTTTCCACATCATATCCCAAATATTTTTTGAAAATAAAGGTGAATGTGGATCCAATTCTGTGTCGGCATAAGAATGGTGCATGCGATGCAAGGCCCCATAAGCCCTTGGGCTTAAATAGGAAGAGCCTTGAAAAATATAACACAAGATGAAGAAAAACTTTTCAGCTCCTTTCGACATCGTAAAAGCTTTGTGAGCTGCATATCTATGCAGGAAAAAGGATTGTGTAAACAACGAAAGATACCAATGGGCAACAAAGAAAATAAGTATTATCATGATTAATTTGTTTTTTGTGGAGGCAAATATAGATAAAGGCAAAATAAAAAAGCCACCGATTTAAATAATCGGTGGCTTTCAATTGATTAAAAAATCAAATTACTTCTTTACTGGAGCTGGAGCAGTAGCTGGAGTAGCAGAAGCCGGAGTTGCTGGCTTTGCTTCTTTAGCAGATTTTGCACGAGCATTCATCATTTTTGATTTGCAATCCATCATGGTCATTTCTTTACCATCAGCACATTTGCCAGCTTTTTCAGAAACTGAACCATCTGCGCAGAAATAAGAATGATCTTTCACCATTGCAACTTGATGAGTTGGGCATTTTCCTTCCTTTGGTGCAACATTGTCACACTTTGGGCAGCCAAACATTACAGCAGGAGCAGGGTTTGCTTTTGCAGGAGCTGGAGCTGCAGTTGCAGGTTTGCCAGCAGGGGTTGTTGCAGCAGGAGTAGCATTCTGTGCTGTAACGATTGCAGCAAAACAAATTGCCACAAGAGCTAAAATTAAATTTTTCATTTTTTAAATTTTTTTTGTTAATAATGACGGCAAAACTACTGTACCCGAATGAATTTAAAATGAATTAGCATTTAAATTATAAAATATAGCCTAATTAAATTTACTATTCTTAGTTTTGCCTCCGTAAAAAAGAAATAAGATGAAAGAAATTCTATTGTTAGGAGCTGGTAAATCCTCTACGTCCCTAATAAAATATTTGTCAGATAATTCTACGCATGAAGGTTGGAACATTACAGTTGGCGATGCTTCTATAGAAGTAGCAAAGGAAAAAATCAAAGGATTAAAGAATGTAAAAGCCATAGAATTCAATGTAAATGATTTGAATTTAAGACAATGTGAAATCAGTAAGGCTGACATTATAATTTCCATGTTGCCCCCAGATTTGCATTATTTTGTTGCAGAAGATTGTCTAAGATATAGAAGGAACATGGTTACCGCTTCATATGTGTCCGATAAAATCAATTCCTTGAATGATAAAGCCGTTGATGCAGGTATTATCTTGTTAAACGAAATGGGTTTGGATCCAGGGATTGACCATCTATCTGCAATGAAGATTATTAATGAAATAAAAGAAAAAGGGGGAATTATACAGTCTTTTAAATCGTTTACCGGTGGTTTGGTTGCTCCTGAATATAATGATAACCCATGGGGATATAAATTTACGTGGAATCCAAGAAATGTAATTTTGGCTGGACAAGGAACTGCCAAATACATTGAGAACAATGAATATAGATATATCCCTTATAATCGTTTGTATGAACAGATCGAAATAATCGATGTGCATGGGATTGGGGCATTCGAAGGTTATGCAAACAGAGATTCATTGGCTTATAGAATGCATTATGGTTTGGAGAAAGTACCAACCATCCTTCGTGGTACCCTTAGAACTATAGGTTATTGCAAATCGTGGAATGCATTGGTGAAATTAGGCCTCACTGATGATACCTATATTATAGAGGATTCTGAACATCTGACTTATAGGGATTTAATCAAGGCATATTTGCCAGCGTTTAACGGAAATCAAGACATTATTTCTGCATTCGCCGCCTTTATTAACGAAAATGTGGATTCGGAAGTAATGAATAAGATCAAATGGTTAGGATTATTTTCTGATGAAAAGATAAACTTGCCAAAAGCAACCCCTGCCTTTATCCTTCAAAATCTTTTGGAAAGGAAATGGATACTGAAACCAGGCGATAAGGATATGATTGTGATGCAGCATACCTTTGAATATATACTGGATGGGGAAACAAAAAAACTGAATTCATCACTGGTAGTAAAAGGTGATGATGAAAAATATACAGCCATGGCAAAGACTGTTGGATTGCCTTTAGGTATTGCAACAAAATTAATTTTGAATGGAAAAATCAGCCGTAAGGGAGTTCAAATTCCAGTTTTTGAAGAGATTTATTTGCCAGCGCTTGAAGAACTTAAGTCCTATGGCATCACTTTTCATGAGGATTCGATTGTTTAATTTATATTTGTAACTAATCATCAAACAATAATGAAAGTTATAGGCATAATACCTGCTCGCTTTGGCTCTACTCGGTTTCCTGGGAAGCCCTTAGCCGATATAAACGGGACGACCATGATTCAGCGTGTTTATGAGCAGGCAAAGAAATCCAATTCACTTTCAAATGTTGTGGTGGCTACTGATGATGAACGTATTTTTAACCATGTTCTGGAGTTTGGCGGTATAGCTATCATGACCTCTTCCAATCATCAAAGTGGCACCGACAGATGCCGTGAAGCCGTCTTGAAGCTTGATATGGCATATGATGTTGTAGTAAATATCCAGGGTGATGAACCATACATCGATCCAAAGCAAATCGATTTACTCGTGTCTTGTTTCAATAATGAAGCTACCCAAATAGCCACGCTCGTAAAAAGAATAACTTTATTGGATGATATTTTCAATAAAAACATCGTCAAGGTGGTGATCGACAAGCACATGAAAGCTATGTATTTCAGTAGGTCGCCCATTCCTTTTTCAAGGAATTGCGAAGAGCAGCAATGGTTGCAGCATGCTCCTTATTATAAGCACATAGGCATTTACGCTTACCGAAATGATATACTGAAAGCGATAACGGAACTTGACCAATCCATTTTGGAAAAGACCGAATCTTTGGAGCAGTTGCGTTGGTTGGAGAATGGTTATGGTATTCAGGTGGCGATTACAGAATTGGAAAGCATTGCCGTCGATTCGCCCGAAGATATCTTGAAATTCAAGCTTTGAAACAATACTTTTTTAATGATAAATAGACCCATTCCTTATCTTTTCCAAACATTTTTATAATTTTGGAGCATGAACATCGATAAACACATCGCCACTCTTTTAATGGAATTTGATTGCGTGATAATCCCCGGTTTCGGCGGATTTGTCGGCAATTACCAATCTGCATCGGTACATCCTACCATGCATTTGTTTCAACCACCTTCCAAGCATCTGGTTTTCAATAGAAACCTTAAATCCAATGACGGTTTGTTGGCAAATGAACTCGTAAATGAAGGAATTGGCAGCTACCATGAAGCCTTGCAAACCATCGACAGCTATGTAAAGGATGCTGAACGTATCTTGCAGGATGGCAAGAAGCTGGTGATAGAAAAGGTAGGTTCATTGTATTTCGACATTGAGAAAAACCTGCAGTTCGAGGCGGATACCACCGTCAATTATTTGCTTGATTCCTACGGACTGACCAATGTGCAGTCGTTTCCTATCCGTCGCGAAACCATCTACAGTGGCAGGGAGTTGAGGAAGGACCATCCGCTTATCGAGGCCATTCCGATTACCCGAAACAATTTCAGAAAGCATATTTGGAAGGCGGCCGTTTTGGTGCCTTTGATAGGTCTCGGAATGTGGCTTTCCATGAACACCCAGGTGTTCGACAAGGTACATGTCAGCATGGATAGCTTGAACCCGTTCAAGACTTCTACAGAGCAGATTTTCCAGGCCAATCCCGAGCCAAAAACCAATGCTGATATTCCTGCCGAGTCAAAGAAGGAAAGCACGGATGTACCTGCAAACACGGTGGAATCAACCATCCCCACTGCCATCAAGCCAGAGAATGTTCAACCCGCCACCATGGGGAAATACTTCATCATAGGCGGCTGTTTCAAGGTAATGGATAATGCCAATAGGATGGTGGACGACTTGAAATCCAAAGGTTTCAATGCCCTCATCTGCGGCCAAAACGAGATAGGACTGAACAGGGTGGCCTATGGCGTTTATGCCACCAGCGAAGAGGCCGCCAGTGCCTTGGCCGACATTCAAAAGCAAAATCCTAATGCATGGATTTTTGCCCTAAATAACTAATAGTTTCCAAACGATTTTATTTTTCTTGTTGATGCTTTTATGAGTGCACCGAAACGGATGCAATTATAGAAGCAGCATTAAATGCTATCTGTCCGGTTTTGACTCCAAGGATATTCTGGCAACAATTCTGCGTAATTGACATATTGATTAGAATCTTTTTAATCGTTTTAAGTATTTTTGATTGTTTGAATTGCTAAATGTTGAGTTCTGTGATTGGTATTTGGTGCTCTTGAAATTTTAACATTTGAAGTTCAAATTACCAATTTTTGCCTGTTCAAAGTTTCCTGACAAGCTAAAACCCGAT
>CAIWCG010000279.1 GCA_903911135.1 uncultured Bacteroidota bacterium | reverse complement strand
TAGCGAACCCACGCAACACCCCGACCTCTTTTAGCTGCCTTTTTTCCCTTGGCAGCTAAAAGGGGGCGCCCCCAAAGGAGAATTATAAATTAGGAATTATGAATTATAAATGGAGGAGGAGGTTTTGGGGAGAAATGCCTGACTTATTTTTGTGGATGGAGGACTTTTTCGAATAGCTTATGTGCCTGGAAACAGACTAAGGAGGAGCCTGCCCCGATGAGTATGCCTCCGATTTCGTCGCTTGGATAATGTACGCCGAGATACATTCGGGAGTAGGCCACTGCGCTGGCATAGGCATAGGCAGGGGCGATGACATACCATTTTGGGAAGGCAAGGGAAAGAGAAGTGGCGGTATTGAAGGCTGCGGAGGTGTGTCCGGAGGGGAAGGAGTAACTGCCGCCATCGGTCTTTTTGTAGAGGAGGCCGGGATATGCATTAAACGGGCGTTCACGTTTGACAGTGAGCTTGATGGCAGTGGTAACTCCGGCATTTAATATGGCTGCGGCAATGGATTCGTAGGATTTCATCTTGAGGTCTTCGTTGTGGCTGGCATAGCCTACGAGAAACATGGTTATGGGTGCGGCTATATTGAGTGGTGTGGCCGTGTTGGTGATGAATTGCCAAGTTTTGTCGGCTTCGGGATTGGGAGGTGAATTAAGTTTGTTGAGCAGGTTGATGTCCCAATTCTGTGCTTGGACATTTAAACTTAATATCATTCCCAAGAGGATAATTACGGCTTTGGTTTTCATTTTTTTATTGGAGTTTTATCACTCGATGATGAGCTTGCCGGCAGCAATCGTTTCATGAGTGTTTTGTAGGAGTTTATAAAAATACATTCCTGCCGGCAAACCATCTTTTTTCAAGACCTGTTCGGTTTTGTTTCCAAGAGGAATTTCCTTTATAGTTTGTCCGGTGATAGAATAGATGATGAGGGTTAAGTTCGAATTGGTGATTAAAGGGTTTATGGTCAGCAGGGCTTCGTCTGTAAAAGGATTTGGATAGATGGTGAGGTTGTTTGCAGTGCTATTGGTCAACTCATTGATGCCTGCATAATTAAAGCAGATGGTATTTGAATTGGCAACACATCCGTTGCTGTCAGTTACCATGGTATAATAGCAGGCAGTAGCAGGTGGCAGGAGCTTTTGATTGGTATCGTTTGGCATGAGGACCGAATTGTTGTACCATTGGTTTCGGTGGACATAATTTGAAATCAAGGTGTCGGAAGATAAGATGATGATGGGATTAGGTGGAGTCAAGACATGAATGAAATTGTTGATGGTGGTGGTATCGATTATCAATCCGCAATAGGCATAATTGTAGGCAATCAAGGTGACGGAATAGTTTCCTGCATGAAGGTAGGAATGGCTGGGATTGTCAATGGAATTGGAACCGCCATCACCAAACCGCCACTGATAAAAACCGGCTCCTAAACTGTTATTGACGAAACTTACAGTAAGTGGAGGACAGCCGGAATTGGGATTGGCGGCAAAGGCGGCATTGACAACAGGTCGCACTTGTGTGGAAATATAGTTTTGATAACGAACCGTATCATTGCATCCACCAGCTCCATATCCTATCAAAGAAATTGTGAAGTGTCCAGAAGTGGTATATAAATGAACTGGATTGGTAGCGGTATCGTTTCCACCATCTCCAAAATCCCAAAGATAGGAGATGGCATTGGTGGAAGTATTGGTGAAATGAACTGGAAGCGGCAGGCATCCTTGGCTCGAATCAACGAAAAAAGAAAGTGTAGGTGTGGCATGAACCACAATGGTATCGATGGCTATGCTGCTGCCCACGCATTGGTAATTGATATCGTGACTGTAGGCTATTAATTTGATGAAAACCGAATCTCCACCATAGTAGGTGTGGATAGGATTTGCTACTGTGGATGAATCGCCATCGCCAAAATACCATTTATAGGAATCTGCCAACGCACTGCCATTGGTGAAGTTGATGGTAAGCGGTCCGCAGCCATGATGATTGTCCAAACTGAATGCCGCAGTTACCGGTGGGGTAGGCAAAACGGTGATATAGTTCAATAATGCCAAAGTATCCATACAGCCATGGATGGTATCATAAGCTACAAGCCTAACATCATAGGTGGCAGTTTGAGTATAGTTATGAATGGGATTGGTATAGGTAGAAGTATAACCATCGCCAAAGAATATCTTGTAATTGGTTGAATAAGCCGAAGTGTTATTGAAAGTAACCGTAAGTATCGGGCAACCAGTAGTGATGTTTCCAGTCAATGCAGCCACTGGCGGGTTCTCCACTACATGATATACTTTGGTGGTTGAGTCATTGCAACCTTCAAGATTATAAGTCACCAGCTTGACTGAATACAAACCCGTATCAGCATATTGGTGGTTTGGATTGGCAACCGAATCTACTCCTCCATCGCCGAAGTACCAGCGATAACTGCCTGCATAGATGCTGGTATTGATGAAGGTGGAGTTCATCGCTTGGCAAGTATTGCCCAATATGGAATGAAAAAACGCCACTGCACATCTGCCAAGCGTCATGTCGCCAATAGGGTTCAAGCCGGTAGTTCCATCGAAGTCGTGAAGCACATAGATGGTGTTGTTTCCCGGGTCGAACTGCATCACTTTGCCTTGGCTGTTTGCTCCTCCACCATAGGTCATGAAATACATCTTTCCATTTCCTGCCTGCATCAAACTGCCATGCGGGTCTTCATTGTTTCCGAAGGTAATCAGCGAAGCCAAGACGTTCGTTGAAATGTCAAAGGAGAAGATATTGCCCGATAAGGCGCCACCTCCACTCGTAAGTCCATAAAGCAAACCATTTGTGGCCTGCTTGAGGGTGCCAAAAGGATAATGCTGGGTGAAGGTATTGAAGTTCCAAACAACGTTGTAGGCATTGGTAGTTGGGCCTATTTTGAAAATAACTCCGACATTGCCCGTTCCGCCTATGTTCGTCATGCCATAGAGTTTGCCGTCGGTGGCCTGTATCAGGCTGCCGTATGGGCTCGACCCATTGCTTCCTGAAAAATTAAAGATATCGGTAAGCGCATTGGCCACGATGTCGTAACAAAAAATCGTTCCCTGCCCATTGCCTCCCTGGTTGGTCATGCCATAAAGTTTTCCATTGCTTGCCTGCATCAGGCTTCCCATCGGGTTTTTGCCATGGGTGCCATCGAAATTCGCCAGCACGGTATAGGCATTCGTCACCGGGTCTAGGCTGAACAGCACCCCATCGTTATTCGTTCCGCCCAATTGCGTCATGCCATAAATGATGCCGTTGGTGGCTTCCATCATGTTTCCTGTGGGCGTGGCTCCGTTGGTGTTATTGAAATCCATTAGCACCACAAAGTCGTTGTTCGATGGATTGAAACAGAAGATGGTTCCCAAGTTGTTCGCTCCTCCGTTCGAAGTCATTCCGTAAAGTTTCCCGTTCGAATACGACTGCAGCAAGGTGCCCATGGGGGCATATCCGGTGGTAGCGGTAAAATTGATCAGCACCTGAAAGCCCGAACCATCAAAATTCTGTTTGAAGATAACTCCTTTGTTGTAGGCGCCTCCAGTCTGCGTCATGCCCCACATCATGGGGCCTTGAGCCAATGCCTGAAACGAAGAAAATACCGCCATCAGCACCAAAATAATTTTGGCTAAGCGGGCGGTAAAACGTGTTTGGCAGGTCATTGTCCTCATCGGTGCATTATTAATATTGGTTGCAAATATAATAAATGATAAACGCTATGGAGATTTTCAATAAAAAAAGCCCCCGAAACTTTACTCTCGGAGGCTTTTTTGTTCATTAATTCCTTGCTGTTACACCGTATCGAATGGAAATGGATCGCTTTCGGGACCGGCTTCTCCACGATTATTGAGGTACCAAGTTATCAGATACCCTTTCTTATGCGCATTTTCAGTGGCATGAACAATGTCGTATGATGAGGTTCCAATGGCATCAATCAATAAAAACTTATCTCTGGCAGGTACAGGCTCGCCATGATTTGTATAAACTACCTTCCTGCCAATTTTCTTCACATCCTTGGGCAAATGCTTTACAGCTTCTTGTCCACTGGTGGGATTAAATGTAAAAAATCGATTCACAAGATGGGTAATTTTTGTGCAGGTATTTGCTGGCGCAATGGTTGATTTTTCCACATGATGACGATGGTCTAAATCTACATGAATGTGTATTTTTGAGTAATCGGTGCCTGTCAAAACAATATCAGTATTCGACTTCAACTGTTTTTTCAAATCCTCTATTTCCGCATGAAACTTATCATACAAATCATTGATGTCTTTAACCGATTCAGCATGAGTCAGAGGGTCTTTATAGCTATCATATAATGGATTCCACAGCTCCCTTTTATCGTGAAGCGACGTTACTTTTGTCCCCGAAATCTGTAGGCGGCCAGCAGTGCCGGTACTTTCTATATAAGGAACCGAATTATTCATTTCAGCATCGAAGTCAGAAAGTTTTTGAGATAATCTCATAAAATCATAATTTAGGTTAACCGTTTATGTTATCAACCCTGCAATAATAGCATAATTTTGTTTAAGTCAAATCCCAAACCCTATTTTCAAGCTCTGCTGCATAGTTTTTGAGCCAAGATTTTCCATCCTTACGATTATTATTTTGATCATTATAATCCTTTTTGAGCTTGAAACAAGCATAAAAACAATAAAAACAACCTCCAATCCTGTTGCAATAAGATGGAATCCTGTTGTCTTGACATTCAATCTCAAGACAACAAGATGGAATGTTGGTGCAATAAGATTCCATGTTATTTCAACAACCTTGCATCTCAATACAGCAGGATTCGAAGTTGCTGAAACAACATTCCATCTCAAGACAGTAGGATTCAATGCTACGGCAACGACATTCCACCATACTGCAACAGGATTGGAACTTTTGCCCAAGAATTTCAATTTTTGATGAATCCAAGACCATCTCAAGACCACTTAAATGCATCTCAAGACCATCAAAATGAAAATAAAAGGCAGGAATGTTTTTTTATAGTTAAAATAATTTTCTATTTTTGTATCGCAAAAAAACAGCTTATCGCTAATCAAAAAATCATTCAAATGAAAACTAAAATTACAATCTTAATCCTGCTATGCCTTGCAGGAATAACAATGAAGGCACAAATACCACAACTATGGGGTTTAACTTATAATTGTGGCATAAATAATTCCGGTTCAATTATTAAAATTAATGAAGATGGGACCGGATTCCAGACATTGTATTCATTTGATACATTGACTGGGATAATGCCAACTGGGAATCTATTAATGGCTAGCGATGGTAAATTATATGGATTATTATATTATGGTGGCACTGATACAACACATCATTCCGGTCAATCCTCTGCCGCCGGATCAGGTGTATTGTTTTCTTATGATCCTGTCTATAACACATATAACGATTTATATAATTTTGATAAAGTTCACGGGCTATACCCAACAGGTTCTCTAATACAATTAAGTAGCGGGAAATTATATGGGTCTACTTATTTAGGTGGTATTGATACAAGTGGAGTTATTTTTAGCTATAATCCCGCAACTAATGTTTATTCTGATTTGTATGAATTTCAAAATAAATCTACAGGAACAAATCCAAAAGGAAGTTTAGTTCAGGCAAACAACAGTAAATTATATGGTGTAACTTATTCAGGTGGTGATACTTCTTTCATACATCCAGGAGGTGGAACAATTTATTGTTTTGATCCTACAACAAATACATGTTCCGATGTTTATAATTTTAATAAGTTAACTGGCTGGGCGCCAAAAGGGAATTTGATTCAAGGAAATGATGGCAAATTATATGGTACTACATCCTATGGCGGTGATACAGTTGGTTTTTCAGCTGGTAAAGGTGTAATCTTCAGTTTTGACCCTACTACTAACTCTTACACTGATTTATATAATGAAACTTCATTGTCAAACTTTTCTTCATTGATACAAGCAACAAATGGTAAATTATATGGGACTACAGATGCTGGGAAAATTTTTAGTTTTGATATTGGTAACAATACATTATCCTATATTTATAATTCTACATTTCTTACATATGGTAGCCTTTTACAGGGAGGTAATGGTAAAATATTTGGCACTACAAATTATACGATTTTCAGTATTGATTCTTTAGGAAGCAATGTATCTTCGTGGAATGTTCTTCATTGTATAATGAATGGTGCTTTTATAGAATTACCAGCAGATACGGGCATACCTGAAGCACAAAAGAATGATAGCAAGGTTTTGGTTTTCCCTAATCCTTCAAGTAATAACATCACCATCTCCAATCAATCAGGAATTAGAAATTATGAATTAAGAATAACCGATGTGTTGGGGAATACGGTGTATCATCAAGCACCATCCACCTCCACTCAATCAACCATAGACCTCTCCCGTTGGAGCAAAGGAATCTACCTGGTTCACCTCCAGAGCGACAAGGAATCATTGGTGAAACGAGTGGTAGTGGAATAAAACAAGAAAGGCTGAACATGCGTTCAGCCTTTCCTGTTTTTTATAAACTGTCGGGAGGTTTAAAACCTACCTTTTATTCAGCACTTCGGCCATCTTGGCGCCTATGTCGGCAGGGCTTTCCACCACGTGTATGCCACAGGCACGCATGATTTCCATCTTGGCAGCAGCAGTATCTGCCGAACCACCTACTATGGCTCCGGCATGACCCATTCGTCTGCCCGGAGGAGCCGTTTGGCCGGCAATGAACCCGACAACCGGTTTGGTTCCATTTTCCTTTATCCAGTAGGCTGCATCGGCCTCCATGCCACCGCCTATTTCGCCTATCATGATGATGCCTTCAGTGTCAGGATCGGCCATGAACAACTGAACGGCATCTCTGGTGGTGGTGCCTATGATGGGGTCTCCACCGATGCCTATGCAGGTGGACTGGCCCAGTCCCGCTTTGGTAATCTGATCAACGGCTTCATACGTCAAGGTGCCCGAACGGCTAACGATGCCTATCTTTCCCGGGTTGTGTATAAAGCCTGGCATGATGCCTATCTTGGCCTCGCCCGGAGTAATGATTCCTGGGCAGTTAGGGCCTATCAGTCGGGTGTTCTTTCCTTGCAGATATTCCTTCACGGCTATCATGTCTTTGGTAGGGATGCCCTCGGTGATGCAAACCACCAGTGCAATGCCCGCTTCGGCAGCTTCCATAATCGCATCGGCAGCAAAAGCCGGCGGAACGAAGATGATGCTTACGTTTGCCTTGGTCACTCTCACGGCTTCGGCCACGGTATTGAAAATGGGCAGTTCCAGATGGTCGGAACCACCCTTTCCTGGAGTGACGCCACCAACCACATTGGTGCCATAGTCTATCATTTGTGAGGCATGAAAGCTGCCTTCGCTGCCGGTGAATCCTTGCACCAGCACTCTTGAATCCTTGTTTACTAATACGCTCATAACAGTTAAAATTTTTATGCTTATAATGTCATTTATCGGGGTCAAAATTAACTATTAATTCAGACATATCATCATAAAGAATAATTTTACCGCCATAAAATGATTGGGAAAGATGAAAAATAGTGTATTTTTTGGCGAGGATACCATCGTGGCTTTGGCTACCCCTGCTGGGGTGGGAGCCATAGGAGTCATCAGGCTTTCGGGGAAGGATGCCTTTAATGTGTTGAGCAAATTGCTCTTCACCAAGTCAGGCAAACCCATCGATTTGAACAAGAAAAAGTCGCATACCCTGCATTTTGGCGTCATCATGGACCACGATGAGGTGCTGGATGAGGTGCTGGTAAGCGTTTTTGTAGGGCCTAATTCCTATACCGGAGAGCATGTGGTGGAAATTTCATGCCATGGGTCGGTATTCATACAGCAGCAGCTCATCAACCTGTTTATTGCCAACGGAGCAAGGATGGCTAACCCGGGAGAATATACGCTTCGTGCGTTTCTTCATGGCAAACTCGACCTGTCTCAAGCTGAAGCGGTGGCTGATTTGATTGCATCAGAGAATTTTGCCACCCATAACTTGGCCATCAAACAGTTGAAGGGCGGATTCTCTCATGATATCAAGGAATTGCGCGACCAGCTGATTCATTTTGCATCGCTAATAGAACTCGAACTGGATTTCAGCGAAGAGGATGTGGAATTTGCCAACAGAAGCGATTTGAAGGCTTTGGTAAATGCCATAATCGTTAAATCGAACCAACTGATAGGTAGCTTCGAGGCAGGCAATGTCATTAAAAACGGTATCCCAGTGGCAATCATCGGCAAACCGAATGCCGGAAAATCAACCCTACTAAATGCTTTGCTGAATGAGGAGAAAGCAATTGTTTCTGATATAGCAGGCACCACCCGCGATGTCATTGAAGATGTGATAGACATTCAAGGCATCAGCTTTCGGTTCATCGATACTGCCGGTATAAGGTTGGCTCAGGATAAGATTGAGGCAATAGGCATAGAAAGGACGCATCAAAAAATGATGGATGCTGCCATAATCCTTTATATTTTCGACGTCAATGAATTATCTGAAACAGAACTTATGGCTGCCATGAACGATTTGAAAGCGAAAGCCACCAACCAGCAAAGACTTTTGATTATAGGCAACAAGATTGATGAAAAGGAACTAAAGTTTTATCAAAATAAATTCTCTTCCATCCCTGAAATCATCTTCATATCAGCCAAAGAAAAGAAACATATCGATGGAATGATTCATGCTTTGATGGATTATGTAAAATCAAAAAATATAGATATGAATACCACCATCATCACCAACTCTCGCCATCTGGAGGCTCTAAATAATTCGGTGCAATCATTGAATAAGGTGATGGAAGGTTTGGCATCGAATATCACCGGCGATTTCATTGCATCTGATATTCGAAACGCGTTGTATTATCTTGGGTTGATCAGTGGGGAAGTTACGACGGATGACTTGTTGAAGAATATCTTTTCCCGCTTTTGCATCGGGAAGTAACCTTTTAACATTGTCTGGAAATAAGATGGTTAATAATTTTAAAGATAAATGATTATGAATAAAGATAACGAAGCGGAAAAACTGACCATAGAGGAACGAAAGATTATTCATATCTTGCTGAAGCACCTGATGGATATGAAGAACGAAATTGCTTACCTTAAAAATAAGGCTGCCTTAAACAATGATGACAAGGACTTGCCTGAAAATAGGACGGGTTCAAATAAGTTGATTGGAGGGTTACCTGAAATTATCTCTGGCGGGAAAAAGGCTAATGGAGGCTTAACGGAAACGATGCAAGGTGGAAATGAAGCCAATGGAGGCTTAGCGGAAACGATGCAAGGTGGATATAAAGCTAAAGGTGGCTTAGCGGAAACGATGCAAGGTGGAAACAAAGCTGATGGAGGCTTAGCGGAAACGATGCAAGGTGGAAACAAAGCTGATGGAGGCTTAGCGGAAACGATGCAAGGTGGAAACAAAGCTGATGGAGGCTTAGAGGAAACGATGCAAGGTGGAAATACAGTTTTTGCAGATTTGCCAATTATCAATATTAATGCAAATGGAGGTGCTTTACTATACTCGGTTTTCGAGAAAGCACTACTTAATGCTTTGGATGATTATATTAAAAACGGTTCTGGGCAAAACACGCTTTATAGCTTTTATGCTGATTTTGAGGATGCCGTGAAGGAGCAAAATTCGGCTGCCACAAAAAGCAATGAAGCTATATCCAATGCTCGGTTGGAGGATACACATTCGCTACCGTTGAAAATAATCAGTGATCACTATAATTCAGCAATCCTATGTCGTGTTTTGCGAAAGCATTTGCCACGTAAAGCAAATTATTCTTTGGGGCATACAATTACCACCGAAATATTGTTTTTGTATAACGCAGGCAAGGCAACCAGTTCAGAACTGCGCGGTTTTAGCGGACTCTCGGCAGATGGATTCGAGAAGCATTTGACTAAGTTGATTCGATATGATTTGATAAAAAAACAGCCGCCATCAAACTACGTGCTTACTGATAAATCGAATCATCTTTTGCTGGAGCTGTTCGGGATACCAAAAACGGTTATATAGTTTTTTCTTCATCCATTAATGAAACATGCAGCCTTGTTTTCAGCACTAACAGGGTTGAGGCTTTTAGAGATTCAAAAAATGGTTTGGGGGGAAGTTTAATTTATTGAAGGGTACGGATATTTCATTCAATTCAAGCAACAGAAAACAAAAGGGGTTGAAATGATGCCTATTTCTGAACAAGCTTTAGTTTAATGGGTGAATGCAGGGAGCCCGCAAATCAAGTATTTGAAGGGTTGGAATATTCAGCGTATCACAATAAACATTTGTTTCAATGGATCGGGGCAGTTTAAATAAGGTAGGATTTATAGCCATCTTTCGGAGCTGTTGCTAGTCAAGGACTGGCGAAGGTTGTTGGGCTCCGTTAGAGATTGGTTAGTAATTGATATTTTATTTTGAGAATTCATCACTTTTTTTGAAAGGATACTTTTGTCATTTATTTTTTGAATTCGAAGCAGCAAAGATAGTTATTTTAATGATATTTTCTATTCGGAAAGCAAAAAACCTATTTTGAAGGTAGGAAGTTCTAAAGGAAAACTATATTTGCGATTCTAAAATAATAAATAACATTAAGCAATGAAAAATAATACCTTATTCAGAAACCTACTTGTCATCATCATCCTTGTTCTTGCATATAACAGCAGCAAGTCGCAAATTGGTGATACCATCAATGTGCAGACCTTTACATTCGGGTCTTCGCAAGATTCGTTCTTTATCTTTCCGCCTGACACAAACAGGTATGAAAAGATACTGATGCATTACAAGCTGAAATGCAATTCCCTACAAAATCCAGCCTGTGGCGAATGGGATTACCTTACCTATACCTATTTATACCAACATACCCATCAATACGATTCTACCTTGCTGTCAGCACCAAGTTATAGAATTGGTGGCAATTCGCCAGACAGTGTGCAATACATGAACACTCCGTCTTATTCTTATTATCCAGTTTGGCATTATAATATTGTTTATGACAATATCATCAATGGAGGTTCAGCGACTATTGGAACTGGGAGCATTACATCGATATATCCTTTCAATGCAAGCAATCCACAAACCAGGACGCAATATCTTTGGAAGGCATCAGAGCTGACCGCTGCCGGATTGCATGCCGGAAACATAACCAACCTAAGATTAAATATCTATGGTAATGGCACTGATTTAAGTGATCTTACCATTCGATTTAAGAATTCCTCCTTAACAGCCCTTTCGCCTTCTTCTTATGAATCAACCGGGCTTTCATTGGCTTATGACAATAATGTTTCATTCCCAACAATAGGTTGGCAAGTTATTTTTCTTACACAGCCCTTTAGCTGGGATGGAGTTTCTAATTTGGTCATTGATATCAGTTATACAAACTCATCTCCAGGTGTCTATACTAAGATCTTAGCTGATACCGCCAACTTTGCTTCAGGCATCTATTCTTCAGGAGATGACCGTTCATTGAAATTCAGCGGAGTGGATCAAGTGAATGTTCCAGCTGCCGCTGCCGCATCCTTGGATAGTTTTATAACAGTAGCCTTCTGGTGCTATGGTAATCCTGCCTTGCAACCACAGAACAATTCTGCTTTCGAGGCTTATGATGCACAAGGACATCGTGTGTTGAATGTGCACATGCCTTGGTCGGATGGTTCGGTGTATTGGGATTGCGGAAATTCTGGAACCGGAAGTTATGACCGGGTCAATGCTGCTGTGCCCGCTGCAGATTGGGAAGGAAAGTGGAACTATTGGACCTTTACAAAAAATGTTGCCACCGGAATAATGAAGGCTTATGTCAATGGAAATGTCTTGTTCTCCGGAACTGCCAAGATCAAAAGGATGTATGGCATAAACAAATTCTATTTTGGTTCCGGAGCAGCCAATGATTATTATTACGGTGGAAATCTAGATGAATTTGCTGTATGGAACAAGGAGCTCGACCAAGCTACCATTCAGGCTTATATGTTCAAGGATTTGGATGCTACTCATCCATTCAGTTCGAATCTGATTCTTTATTATCAATGCAATGACAACTCCTATTCTACCGTTAGCGATGCAAGTACTTTAGGCGGAAACAATGGCACTTTAATGGGAGTACCAACGGATCCGCAAATAACAGGGCCTAATCTGTTCCGTAACTTCAATTCGATAAATGCACGACCTTATATCGTCTTCGAACAGGATTCTTTCACTTCTCATATCGATTCGGTGTTGACCATCGATTCGGTTGAGAATGCTCCTTTCCAAATCGTTCAGTATCTCGATTTCAGCCATCCTTTGGTTCCAACGGATACCTTATTGGTTTGGTCAACTTATTATCGTTATATATACAATAGCGCCGGTGTAATCATCGACTCTATATTCATAACCCCAGACAATACTCTGCACCTCATCCACACTCCTTATTACAGCGCACCTTTCGAAATAGTCAACCGTTTCGAGATAGGCAGATTCATCACTCCTTATGGCATCAATCTTAATCTTGGAGCCGGCTTTACCTGGACTGAAGATGTGAGCGACTACAAGCCTTTGCTGCATGATACCGTTTATCTCTCTGCCGGCAACTGGCAAGAACTTCTGGATGTAAGTTTCGAGTTCAAGTTAGGTGTTCCTCCTCGCGATCCATTCAGTGTAAAGAATATTTGGAATGGTGCCCCGGGATACAATGGCATCGGAAACTTCTTGGTGCCTAAAACACTTACCATCGATCCTCTTGCCATCAACACAAGATATAAACTGCGTACCACCGGTCATGGTGAAGATGGTCTCAACTGTCTTGAGTTCTGCCCAAGAAACCATTTCCTATTCATTAATAACACGCAACGGTACAGCAAACTTTTATGGAGAAACAACTGCAGTTTCAATCCACTCTATCCTCAAGGTGGAACTTGGATTTATAACCGCGCCAACTGGTGCCCTGGCGCTCCTGTCTATACTTGGGATTGGGAGCTGACACCTTATGTAACTCCAGGCGATACCGTCAACCTGCATTACACTGTTGATCCTTATCAAAGCGTTGAAGGCGGTGGTGCGGTTTATGTCATCGAAACCCAATTGATATCTTATGGTGCTCCGAACTTTACATTGGACGCAGCAGTGTGGGACATCAAGTCGCCATCTTCAAAGGATGTAGATAAAAGAATTAACCCAATCTGTTCCTTTCCTAAGATTACCATAAAAAACACGGGTTCTACCACGCTCACTTCCCTCACCATTACCTATGGTATAGAGGGCGGTCCACAAAGCGTCTATCATTGGACAGGCAGTTTGGCTTTCCTTGATACCGTTGATGTGGAGTTGCCTACCTTTGCCTGGAGCAGTGGCAATAAGTTCAAGGCTACCGTTAGCAATCCTAACGGAGGAGTTGACCAATACCCATATAACGACTACATGGAAAGCACCTACTCCATGCCTCCACAATATCCGAACAGCATCGTGTTCGATTTGATGACCGATGCCCACTACAACCAGTATGGAAACAACGAAGGTTCCTACACCATCACCAATGATGCCGGAACAGTGGTGTGGCAGCGCACTGCCGCCTCGCTTGCCCCATCTACGGTTTATAAAGACACCGTAAACTTCCTGAATGGATGCTATACTTTCCATTTCACTGACGACTTGGGTGCCACCGACCCTACCGACCCGAACTACAAGGAAGGCGATGGCATGACCAACTGGCCAGACCAAACCAATACAGTTGGGCACCTTTTCTTCCGCCGTGCTTCCAGCGGAACCATATTCAGGAGTTTCGGAATGGATTTCGGCCACGACATGTATCAGCAGTTCACCGTTGGGTATTACCTCGACCTACCTACCATAGCCTCCGAAAACGTGATGACCGTCTATCCGAATCCATCAAAGGGAATATTCAATCTCGACATGAGTTTCAATGACGCCCAAGACGTTACAGTAGTTGTTTACGACATGATGGGAGCAAGAATCCTAGAAGAAACGCTTAAGAACGTTTCTGTACTTAGCAACAAGATAGACCTAAGCAGCCACCCCGATGGAATCTATTTCATCACCGCACAAAGCAAGGACAAACGACTCTCGAAGAAAATAATCAAGAGCAACTAAAGCTCAAATTATGAGTGATGAGTTATGAATTATGAGTTGGTGGCACTCATAATTCATAACTTATCACTCATAACTCTTTTAAGGAGCCTATATCCTCTTCTCGTCCCATCTGCGTCCCGCTATCCGCTGTAGCCGCTGCCTCCCATTTCCGAAACAAAGCAGCGGGCTGCCGCTACTATCGGGGCTAGTTTTGACGGCAGGTAGCTTCGAAAAAACTTTTATCCCCCAGTTGAATCAGGGACTCCTCCAGATGAATCAGGGGCTCCCCTGGATGAATCAGGGGCTCCCCCGGATGAATCAGGGGCTCCCCCGGATGAATCAGGGGCTCCCCCGGATGAACGAGGGGCTCCCCCGGATGAATCAGGGGCTCCCCCGGATGAACGAGGGGCTCCCCTGGATGAACGAGGGGTTCCAAAATTTTTGCCAAAAGTCCTTTCGAAGCCACTTGCCGTCATATCTAGCCCCGATAGTAGCGGCAGCCCGCTGCTTTGTTTCGGAAATGGGAGGCAGCGGCTACAGCGGATAGCGGGACTGGCCATGATACGAGAGGAGGATATAGGCTCCTTAAAAGAATTAGGAATTATAAATTAGGAATTAGGTGGGGAGGCAAAGCTGGGAATGAAAGAGGGCAGATGTTTTTGTGCACATCTGCCCTCTTCGGTTTGTTGAATAGCTGTTTTCGGGAGGATTATTCCTTGTTCAATTTGCTGTTTTTGATGCTGTATCCAAAATAAATTACAAAGCCGATGGCTAACCAAATGATTAACCGCAGCCAGGTGTCGCCAGGCAAGGATACCATCATTCCTAAACATGATAGGATGCCAAGAATTGGTACTAAGGGAACTAATGGTGTTTTGAATGCACGTGGAAGATTGGGTTGGGTTTTGCGTAGAACCATAACTCCTACACATACTAAAACGAATGCGAGGAGGGTGCCGATGCTGGTCATTTCGCCTACTACACGGGCAGGGACGAAGGCCGCAAATAAACTTACGAAGAGCATAAACAACAAGTTTGATTTGCTTGGAGTGCCGAATTTTGGATGTACTCGGGAAAATATTTTTGGTAATAATCCATCTTTGCTCATGGAGAAGAAAACGCGTGATTGACCCATTAACATGACCATAATAACGGAGGAGTAGCCGGCCAGAATGGCGATGATAATTGCTTTGTTTAACCAAGGGTATGCCGGTGTGATGACGCCATTTGCATCGGCAGGGCCCATGTGATCGATGGCTACTGCTACTGGTGCAATGCCGTCGGCACCTTGAAAGGAGGTATAGCTGGTGACACCTGTCATGACGTGGGCAAAGAAAAGATACAAGACTGTGCAGATGGCAAGGGAAACTAAAATACCGATAGGCATGTCTCGCTTTGGATTTTTAGCTTCTTGGGCGGCAGTGGATACAGCATCGAAACCGATGTAGGCAAAGAAAATAATTCCGGCAGCACGGACAATGCCACTCCAGCCAAAGCTTCCAAAGTCGCCTGTGTTTTCTGGGATGTATGGATGATAGTTGGCGGTATTGATATATCCCCAGCCTAAAAATATAAATATTAAAACTACTGTTACTTTTAATCCTACAATAAAATTATTGACTGCGGCAGACTCGCGGGTTCCTTTTATTAATAAGGAAGACATTAAAACGATGATGAATATTGCAGGGAAATTTATCATCCCATGGACAACGGTACCATCGGCTAACTTGGCGGTATCGAAGGGGGACAAGGTCATGGAGGCGGGGAGATGAATATCGTAGCCCTCTAACAGTTTTACAAAATAGCGGGACCATGAAATGGAAACTGTGGCTGCTCCTACGGCATATTCGAGGACTAAATCCCAACCGATTATCCAGGCAATAAATTCGCCCATGGTGGCATAGGAATAAGTATAGGCAGAGCCTGCAACGGGAATCATGGAGGCAAATTCTGCATAGCACAATCCTGCAAAAGCGCATGCTACGGCTGCTATTACGAAGGAGATGGTGACAGCAGGGCCGGCATTATTGGCTGCTGCACCGCCTGTGATGGAGAAGAGTCCTGCGCCAATGATAGCACCGATTCCTAAGGCCACTAAGGAGCGAGCCCCGAGTGTGCGTTTTAAACTTTCTTTTTCTTCTGATGCTTCTCCTTGGAGGGAAGCAATTGATTTTTTAACCCAAAGATTTGCCATAAATAAAATTTATTAAGATGGTGCGAAAGTATATAAGTTTTTGATATAGTCAAAATAATAAGATGCATTTCCTAAAAAAAACATAAAAAACCTTACAAACGTAACCTTTAAATTTCGAATCCGTTTTAATGAATAATTAAAAACCTCCGACAAGAATTATGATCAAATGAGACAGCTACGAATCATTAAACAGGTTACTAATCGGGAAACCATTTCGGTTGAGAAGTACCTGCAGGAAATTGGAAAAGTGCAACTCTTGAATTTGGATGAAGAGATTGTATTGATAAAAAAAATTAGGGATGGCGACCGGTTGGCTCTCGAAGAACTGACTAAGGCCAACCTTCGTTTTGTGGTATCGGTATCGAAGCAATATCAAAACCAAGGATTGACCTTAGGCGATTTGATAAACGAAGGCAATCTGGGTTTGATGAAGGCTGCACACCGATTCGATGAAACCCGTGGATTCAAATTCATTTCTTATGCTGTTTGGTGGATTCGGCAAGCCATTTTGCAAGCCATTGCAGATAATTCCAGAATTGTCCGTTTGCCGCTTAACCGCATCGGAGCCATAAGTAAAATCAGGAAGGTATATGCCAAGCTGGAGCAGGAATATGAGCGTGAACCATCTACTTCGGAATTGGCTGACGTATTGAATCTGGAAGAAAAAGATATCGACGATGCCATGCGGTCTTCAAAAAGGCATGTATCCATGGATGAACCCTTTAGCGATGAGGACGAAAGTTGCATGATCGATTTTCTGGTGAATGAAGATTCGCCACAACCGGATGAAGCTTTTCTAACGGAATCATTAAAACTTGACGTGAAAAAAGCTCTTTCAACGATCAATAAAAAAGAAGCGGGCATCATATCCGATTTTTATGGATTGGATTCTAAACCGCCCATGTCGATGGAGGAGCTTTCAAGAAAATATGACTTATCGGCTGAACGTATCCGCCAGATAAAGGAAAAGGGATTGAGAAGATTGAAACATACCTCTCGAAGCAAAGTGCTCAAGATGTATTTAGGATAAATTTTGTTTACTGTTTATTTGTTAATTTGTAAAAGGAAGGTAGCCATAACCTTCCTTTTTTTTATTTTATTTATTTTCGCCTCATGAATACTATTATAGCCCCTTCCATTTTGTCGGCCGATTTTTCCAATCTGGCCAAAGACATCGAGATGATAAACAACAGCGAAGCCGACTGGTTTCATGTGGATGTGATGGACGGTGTTTTTGTCCCGAACATCTCTTTCGGTTTTCCGGTCATTGGCGCCATCAACAAATACGCAAAAAAGCCTTTGGATGTTCATTTGATGATAGTGGAACCCGACAAATACTTGGCTAAATTCAAGGAGGTGGGTGCCCATTCCTTGAGCGTGCATTACGAAGCCTGCATCCATCTGCATCGTACCATACAGGGCATCAAGGCATTGGGAATGAAGGCGGGAGTGGCCATCAATCCGCATACGCCCGTGAATTTATTGTCGGATATAATTGCCGACATAGATTTGGTGTGCATGATGTCTGTCAACCCGGGTTTTGGTGGACAGAAGTTCATTGAAAACACGTATGCCAAAACCAGTGCCTTGAAGGAAATCATCCTCCAGAAAAACTCAAAAGCGCTGATAGAAATAGATGGCGGGGTGGATTTGAACAATATAGAACGGCTAATACAAGCTGGGGCTGATGTTTTTGTGGCCGGAAACACGGTCTTTTCATCTCCCAATCCGACTGAAACGATTGGGTTGTTGAAGAAAAAGGGACATTAGGATCCTTTTCTTACTGATGATTTCTTCATGATGGCTCGCCAAACGCGAAGCTATTATTATGGAATAATCATTAAAAACCTGTTGGATTAGTCGAATTAGCTGATTGGAAAATGACTTTCCAAGGTGGGAAAATGATTTTCCAAGGTGGGAAAATGACTTTCCAAGGTGGGAAAACGATTTTCCAAGGTGGGAAAATGATTTTCCAAGGTGGGAAAATGACTTTCCAAGGTGGGAAAATGACTTTCCAAGGTGGGAAAATGATTTTCCAAGGTGGGAAAATGACTTTCCAAGGTGGGAAAATGACTTTCCAAGGTTGGAAAATGACTTTCCAAACTGCTAAATGAGTTTTTTCGGATACTAAAAGGCTAAGACTTGCTTAGAAAAGTTCTTTTTGTCTGAGTTTTGGATGATATGGATGAAAGCTGTTTCGAGCAACCTGCCGTCGAAGCATAGCCCCGATAGTAGCGGCAGCCCGCTGCTTTGTGTCGGCAATGGGGATGCAGCGGCTATAGCGGATAGCGGGACGCAGTTGGGACGAGAAGAGGATATCGGCTCCTTATTGGAATCATTAAACTAATCCTCCAAAACATAATCTTCGAGGTAAGAATACTTGGGGGTAAGATGTCCATTTTTGGTAATGGTGGCACGTTCTATCACGTTTTTGCTGTCCTCGTAGAACAGGTAAGGCAGCACGCGGTCGATGAGATTCTTGCCAAAATCCTCGGATGAATCGCGAGGCAATTCGGTAGGGAGATTATCCACCGCCATCACCGTGATGGTGTGGGTGTCGAAAGGTTTGTCGATATTTTCGGTGTCGGGATTGTAACCATAAAACGGTTCCTCGATGGTGGATGCCTTGGTGGTGGACGGAATGCTGCCATTCAAATCGCAGGTTACATCTGCAATGACGCTGATGTGAAAGGCCGGAGAACGCATGTCTTCTTTGGTGAAAAGGGGAGGTGCCTTGGGATGCCAGAAGGCGCAATGGATGAGGAGATCGCAGACGGGAGCATAGCGCAAAAAGTTGCCGACAAAGTTTTCGGGATGCTCATAAAACTCGCCCACCACCCATGGTCCACCATCTTCTGGCTTGTAATAATCCTTCGAATGGAGGTTTACATAAACCGGTTCGCGGAAGGAATAGTTGACGAATTCATAAGGAGTAACTTTTCTTATTTTCAATGCACCCATGGTTTCGATGGCTCCATTTGCTACACGGCCACCACCGGTGATGATGATCTTGATGTTTGGCAGCTTCACCTTATCCAGTTCCTCTTCCAGCTCATCGATGCTCTTGAACTGATAGGCTTGCTTCAAATCGTACAATCCATATCGGCGTCCATATGCAATGATGGCATTATATGCTCCCACTACCCCTGCAAATCGGCCAAAACCAATCACCCGATTGTGCTCCTCGTCGGTCATGCATTCATAATCTATCAGTTCTATTTTCTTTTCCAATACCGCCCTCATCAGCTTGCGGTTATGGGGTTGTTTCTTGATGGTATGCGAAAAGAATATGTATTTCTTGCCAGGAATCATTTCGCTTATGGGCACCTCCTTGATGCCTATCAACAGGTCGCAATCGCTTACATCTTCCTTCACGGTTATTCCTGCTGCAATATATTCTTCATCCACAAAACAGCGGTGGTTCGATGGTTGCACAGTCAATTCAATATTTGGATATTGTTCCATAATCTGCTTGCATTGAGCCGGGGTGAATGGCACCCGTTTGTCGTGCGGAATCTTCCCCTCCCTGATAATAGCTACTTTCATTATTAATGATAATTAAAAATTTAAAGGCGCAAATTTAATCAAACCAAAGATAAGAATTTAAGGAATAAAAAAAGCGGCACCATCGGTACCGCCCTTTAATGCATTTACAAGATTATGGAACGCTCCAGAAAGGTTTATTTGTTATGTGGATTCGAATCCATATTCTGGAACGTAATCTTGTAGTTTCCTTCATCCTTGATGACGGTAAAAGTAAAAGTCAACAAGGCATTGGCATACTTTACCTTATAAGTTAAATTCAGTGCAGGCAAGTTTTCAATCTTGTTGTTTTCCTGCGAATTCACGAATTCATAGCTGCTTATTGTACCCAATGCCTCGGCCATTTTTTTGTATTTATCCGTCTTTTTATCCAATGATTCGCTCTCATTGAATTCATCGGTATAATATTGATTCAGGTTTTGGTAACTGCCCGCCTTCAAATCGGCCAAAAGTTTCTCTACCAATTCTTTTGCCTTGGCAGGTTCTGGCTTGTTTATTCCACAGCCTATGCTGAAAATGATTAGCAATATTAGGGTTAAGTTTTTCATCTTTTTTGAATATTTTGTTAATTATTTGAGCAGCAAAAGTATGGAATTAATTTAGCAAGGCCAAAATAGCTGATTTTCATAAAAAGAATGGCTATATATAATGGACTCCCTCCAACCAAAATTCCTCCAAGTTTTCCGTTTTCCCGTTGAAAAGGCGGTTTTGGAGGAGGAAAAGGAACTCGGCGGAGAGACTTTTGTACCAAGATACTCGACCTTGGGACCCAATTACACGACCATGGGACCCAATTACACGACTATGGGACCCAATTACACGACCTTGGGACCCAATTACACGACCTTGGGTCCCAATTACACGACTATGGGACCCAATTACACGACCGTGGGTCCCAATTACGCGACTATGGGACCCAATTACGCGACTATGGGACCCAATTACGCGACTATGGGACCCAATTACACGACTATGGGACCCAATTACGCGACTATGGGACCCAATTACACGACATTGGGACCCAATTACACGACATTGGGTTCCAATTACACGACCTTGGGTTCCATAGAAGCGGAACCTGAACTATTTCTATCGTAAAGAAAAAAACTTATCTTTATTAATGATTCTCAATAAGGATCGTTCTGCACCTTGAACTCGTCCAAGTTGGGTGGATAGGTTTTCTTTCTATCCTTTTCAAAAGAATAAATCAAATGCCCAAGGTTATACAAGAAAGGAAATCCAACTGTTTCGGTAGCATACTTGCCATCAAAAATCAATTTGTTGTTGCAATAAATCTCTGCCGATAAAAAGAATTCTGTCTTATTCTCGAAGTCGGCAAAGTAGGCGCAATCAATCAAATATCCCCATGCCTGCCCCACGATGTTGAAGATGCGAAGATTCTTGTCATCTATCACCTGTTTGTTGGCACCATAATATAGGTACTTTTTCCAACTGTCTATCCATCCGTCTTCGGGGCAATATTGCGGATATTCGCATTCGCTGGGATATAATGACATGTACTTATGCAGGAATTTATAATCATCATCAGTCAATAAAAAACGATGGTTGACAGGCACGGCTTGAGGAAATATCAGGGATATCAAAATATCGTTCAAATCCTTAAGATTCAGGTAGTTTCCGTAAGTCCAGTTCTTTGGCTGCTTGATTAGTTTTCCTTCTCCATTCACCCATCCTATTCCCTTTTTCATGGTGCCTAATGGGTTTTTATAAAGCGTAGGATTATATGCCTGCGGCTGATCATAAATGATGTTTCCTTCCTTGTCATAAAACTTCATGGGGTTGGTATAACGATTCGAACTGGTGTCGCAATTAGAAAAGAAGCGGGTCACTATTCGAGTCATCGGATAGCCCATTTCCCATAAGCGATTATTCAAATATTCCTGACCGCAAAACTCATACATTCTGTTATAGGCATCGTTGTTGCTGACGAGCAACATTTTCCGAACATAATTTGCGATGGAAGGATACTTGGTTTCAGAAGTGCTGTCATATTTATCACCATACTGGCAGACATGTCCTGTGTCTATTTCCATACGGCTATATTTGGTAAATCCTGGAATGGCCAAACGATTTATTTTCTCCAAAGCCACCGCTATGGCAGGCAGCTTCACAGTGCTGGCAGGATAGAAATAAGCATTGGGATTTAACCGATAAGTGAATTGTTTGAATGTCGGTTTGTTATCCTTATCCCTGTTGATTTGGGTATAGATTATCTGAATTTCTCTTTGGTTAATGTTCTTTAATACATCCCTGAACTTTTCGGGATGACTCTTCAATAAGTTTAAGATGAACTTTGTGTCGGGAGGAGGAGGATTGGTGCTTGCCTTTTGAGCAACAACCGTATTGATAAAACATAAAAACAGGATGGCAAGAAGAAGATGTTTCATATTCTTGCTTATGCACATTCCGTTAATCATGTCCTATCATTTAGCAGCTTTGCGAAGGGCAATCATCAGGTTCGATTCTCCTAATACATAATTGTATCCTATACCGAAGTCAAGTCTTTTTATGGAAGCGCTATCCTTGATATATGCCTCTCTTAAATCTTTCTGGTAATCATCAGCAAAAAGTTTTATCGGACGGATATATTTACCATGCAGTTTTAAGTCCCAAACATTCTTGTCGAAGTATTTATAAGGAATGCCGGAATCATCTTGCAACAGCATATTGGTGTGTGCCAATATCATATCTCTAATGTTTGAGAATGATGAGTGGAACATCAAGCAAGACGCCGATTTGAGATAGGTGGTTTCATCTTTAAGATTGGAAACAAACTTAACCATACCATGGTTTTTATCCAATCCACCATTGCTTAAATCACAAGAGAAATAATAGAGTGTTTGCAGGTAGTCGTTATCAGGATTCTTGAAGTCAATCTGAATACCATAATTGGTTTTTCCTTTTGGCACTTTCTGCGCGAACTCTCCTGCTACTATATTCCCCAAACTATCTAAGGTTATCGGATGAACATCTATGATTTTGTTGCCTGTCCGTTCAATGAAAACGAACAAAACTGGAATGGTTCCATTCAGCTCTTCACTATGAAAGTCCTTGGACATGGAATTGGTTCTGAAGAAACTGAAATTAAGAATGGAGTTCAAGGAATTCTTGATTGCTGTAAAATATCTACCTAAACTATCTCCATGAACTTTAGAAAAATCCGGCACTGTTCCTACTGGCTCAAGGGCAAGCATAATATACTTATTAGCCTTTGGAAAGAATGTAAAGGCATTCAAGAAATCAGGCCCACTGAAAGGATAAAAGAGCGTTGAGGTATCCGTTTTAGTATTGTCTAATTCAGCTTTACGCCATTCTTCCATCTTAGAAACCCTTCTTTTATCCTGGCTTCTTACCCAACTTGTGTCAAAGTCGGAGGAATATTTCTGCCATTTCTTTGTTTGATGCAGGACTATCAAATCAGTAGTGCTATCGGTAGCTTGCAATCCTGAAATGAATCTTGCAACATCGTCGAACTTCCTGTTGCCTTTTGGAATCTCTGGCTTAGCTTTTACCAATTTGGAACTATCTACTTTGGTGGTATCCTTAGCGGTTGAAGAGTTTTTGGTTCCATTATGGCAACCGATTAAAATCAAGAGAGAAATAAAGAAAGGAAAAATAACTTTTAGGTGTTTCATGTTTAATGATATGTTTAATTTTTATTTTTTTGAAGGTGCTATCGCCTGCCCGATATAATAAACCACTAACCCGACAACGATGGTGCCAAAACCATAAGCGGCTATCATCGGTTTATTATGGATAAGGAAATACATCACCCAAATATTCAAGGCAATGAAGATGATAGGCGTAACCGGATAACCCCAAGTCTTATAAGGTCGTTCAAGATTAGGTTGGGTGAAGCGTAAAACAAACAATCCTATCACGGTTAGCGTGGTGAACAAGCTCAAGGTGAAGCCAAGATACGTCAAAACCGTATCGAACTTAGAAGTGAATATCAATACCAGCGCTATTGCCGATTGAACGATGATGGCTACATAAGGAACCTTCTTCTTGTTGGTGATGGCTAAGAACTTTATGGCGGGCAAATCCTCTCCTATCATCTGGGTTACCCTTGGTCCTGCCAAAACCATGGAGCTGATGGTAGAAATCAATAATAAGGAAATGACCATCGACATGATGTTGCCACCTGTGGTTCCGAAGATATGATTGGCAGCGAAGAAACCCACCTCCTTCTGTCCCATTATTTCAGGGATGGTGGTAGTCATCAAAAATACCAAGTTCAAAAGCACATAAAGTATCATGACGAAGAAAGTTCCCTGCAACAAGGACCGAGGCAAGGTCCTTTGTGGATTTTCTATTTCACCGGCTACATAAGCACTGGCATTCCAACCCGAATAAGCATACGAAACATAAATCAACGACACCGCAAATGCCCCGCTGAAAATCTCTTTCCACGAACCTTCTACCGGCATGATGGTGATGCTCTGATGATCGCCCATGAACAAACCACAACCGATGAAGATGATGATCAGCAATACCTTGATACCCGTGAATATCCGCTGAAAACTCGCCCCTTTGCTGGTATCGAACGAATGCACTAGGGTAATCAATATCACCACTAGAGCACCAACATACATCTCATTCAAATCAGGAAACACCTTATGCGTATATCCGCCCAAAGCCATGGCTGCCAACGCAATGGGTGCTCCAAAACCTGCCAATGCCGATACCCAACCCGACAAAAATCCCACTGCAGGATGATAAATCTTGGAGAGGTAATGATATTCGCCACCCGACCTCGGCATGGCAGCACCCAATTCACTGTAAGAAACCGCACCGCAAAAGGCAATGATGCCACCCACAATCCAAAGCATGAGCAAGGCGAAAACGGTTTTGGTATCGAACACCTGATAGCCTAAGCTGGTGAACACTCCCGTACCAACCATGTTGGCGATAACTAAGGCGGTGGCTGTATAAAAGCCGATTGGTTTCCTGGATTCTGACATGGTGGTTATTGGTGTTTAAATTACGATTGCCCGATTGCAGCAAATCTCATACCTGATTTATTTCTTTCCTAAATTAATTTGGGGCAAAACTAAAAAATAAAAGAATAACCCCTTCTTATTCCTCATTCATAATTTTCTTTTGGGGGCGCCCTTCGGGACGGGCTGTTCCGGGGGTACCGTTTTTGCCGCCATCCCCTGATGCCGATAAAGGCGGCAAAGAACCGCCTATCGGCGCCCCTCCCTCATCCCTCGCCCAACGCTACGAAATAACTTCACTTCAAACTTTTCGAACCATACTCGCCAGGATGGTCTGAACTTTCACCCCAAAAGATAGCTTCCGAGTATGAAAACAGGCTAATTATTTATTTATCAATTCATTCCTTCAACAGCGGAATCGATTCTACCTATCGGTTGGAGCTTCCAACCGATAGATTGGAGCTTCCAACCGATAGATTGGAGCTTCCTACCGATAGATTGGAGCTTCCCACCGATAGGTTGGAGCTTCCAACCGATAGATTGGAGCTTCCCACCGATAGATTGGAGCTTCCTACCGATAGATTGGAGCTTCCAACCGATAGGCTGGAAGCCTCATTTCAACAAATTTGACCGGTTAAAAGTCATTTCGAAGTAGCTGCCGTCAAAACCTAGCCCCGATAGTAGCGGCAGCCCGCTGCTTTGTATAAGTAATGGGAATGCAGCGGCTACAGCGGATAGCGGGACTGGCCATGATACGAGTAGAAACCGTAGGCTCCTTAAAAAAGTTATGAGTTATGAAGTATGAGTTATGATAGTGAGGCGAAAAGTTCATTTTTGAAGGGTAAATGGGTGAAACGGGGATGGGGAAAAGCTGGATTATTGGATTAGTTAGTACATTTGCGGCAAGATTCAACAACAGGAACGCAGGAAAAAGATGAAAGTTTACAATTCTTTGGACGAATTCGAGAAGGTGGCGAACGGGGTGATTACGATTGGCACTTTTGATGGGGTACATATTGGCCATCAGCGGATTATTTCGTCGTTAAAGCAACTGGCAGCGGAAAAAAATGGGGAAACGATTGTGCTGACGCTCTTTCCTCATCCCCGCATGGTGCTGTTTCCTGATGACAATGACCTGAAACTGATTTCTACCATCGAAGAACGCATTGCGCTGTTTGAAAAATATGGCATCGACCACTTGATTGTTCATCCTTTCACGAAGGAATTTTCGCGCCAGACTGCGACAGAGTTCGTGAGGGACATATTGGTGAATAAAATGGGTACGAAAACCTTGGTCATCGGTTATGATCATCGTTTTGGGCGCCATAGAGAGGGAACTTTCGAACTGCTGGAGGAACTTTCGTCGCTTTATAATTTCGATCTGGTGGAAATTCCGGAACAGGATGTGAACAATATTGCGGTGAGCTCCACTAAAATAAGAACTGCCATATTTGATGGCGACATTACCATTGCCAATGAGTTCCTGGCGCATGATTTTGAATTTTCGGGCAAGGTGATTCATGGGGCACATGTGGGGAAAAGCATCGGCTACCCCACTGCCAATCTGGAAATAGCAGACAAATATAAACTCATCCCCCCTGAAGGCATCTACGCAGTTTATGTTCGAGTGGATTTGGAAAAGTTTAAGGGTATGCTGTACATCGGAAACCGCCCAACGCTGAATGGAACAAAACAAAGCATAGAGGTGAACATACTTGATTTCAACAGGGATATTTATGGCAAGACGATAACGGTGGTGATGAAGCAAAAAATCAGAAACGACATGAAACTGAACAGCCTCGAAGAGCTGAAAAGCCAAATAGACCTGGATAAGATTGAAACAATAAAAGCACTTTCGATGGCGTATTAAAGAAAATGAAAACATTTTGGGCAATATTCCTTTTGATAACAATAAGCATTTATTCGCATGCCCAAGAAATTTTATTGGACTCGGCACATCTTGCCAAAGAAAGGACCTATACTTCCATCAAGGAAGCGTTGAAAGATCCTGAAAAGGTATATAAACTTGATTTGACGCACCAAAAGTTGGATTCGTTGCCAGAAGGAATCACCAGGCTGAAGAATCTTCAAGTGCTGATTCTAAGAAGAAACAAATTGACGGAAATCTCGGAACAGATCGGCGAATTGACACATCTTCAGAAGTTGGACATGTCTCGAAACGATATTGTAACCGTGGACCCTGCAATAGGGAAACTTGTAAACCTGAAGTTTCTCGAATTGAGTCGCAATGATATTGAAATGATGCCTAAAACCATCGGCAATCTGGTGAACTTGGAACAACTCATCATGTGGGACAATAACCTTAGCGACTTACCTGATGAAGCGAAGAGCCTGGTAAATCTTAAAATCTTGGAACTGCAGGATATAGCGATGAATCAGGAAATTCAAGACCATATAACTTCGTTGCTTCCGAATGCGAAAATCCGTTTCTCGCCAAGTTGCAACTGCAAGTTTTGAGGAAAAAATGCTCTTGTGGCTTAATATTTTTCAATTGTCAATTAATAACATCTAATTATACAGATAAGAATCTCAAACTATTTAGATTCCTTTATTGCCAGCAACCGCACCACCTTTGTAGAGTTGTTTGCGATATTTCAACGATGGCGAAGGAATGAATTTGCCCAAGCCAAGTTTGTCCCAGATTTCATCAATACGTTTGATCGTTTTTTCATCCGATGCCAGGATATTGGGCCAATCGCGATCGAACCCGTCGAGGTCTTTCGTCTTTCGGGTACCATCAAAACTGATGTGCGAAACTTCATCATCGGGTTCATTATTTTTAGTGATGAAATAATCGCGCATCGGGTCCACATTGTTGGCAAACCGCCACACCGCATCAGCCACATCACTGATGTCAATAGTATCATCCAGATAAATAATCATCTTGATATTCTTAAACTGATCTGTCTTTAATAAAGCATCGTTCAGTTCTTTGATATGTTGCTTTTTGGTTTTATGAACGGCAATGAACACCACGGAAATATGGAGAAGCAAAAGGGTTTGATTGATGTCTTTAATCTCCCCAAAGATAGTTTTGACAGCATCAATATCTATAGGATTGTTTTTAATGTTTGATGAATGATTGTTGTTAGATTCTTCAGGCAATTTAGCCGTAGCGTCTATGCCTACCTTGCCTCCAAAAGCCATCGTTGAGCAGGAATGATCGAGAACATCCATCGGCCCTTTGGTAAAATAAAAATCGTTTGCAGCATCGGTATGTTTTGTAATATATTGAGCCACTTCCATAGAGTCATGGATGTTCACATCACCATCCACCACAATCATAAACTTGGTGAACATCATCTGCCCTGCACCCCATAACGAATTCATTACCTTTATTGCCTGCCCGGGATAGTCCTTCTTAATATTTACAATAACAAGATTATGAAACACCCCCTCGACAGGCATCACCATATCCACAATTTCAGGAATCATTGACATCTTTATCGGAGTGAGAAAGATACGCTCTGTGGCTTTGCCAATCCATGCATCTTCTTGTGGAGGAATGCCCACTATCGTGGCAGGATAGACCGGATTCTTTCGATGCGTGATAGCAGTGATATGAAACTTGGGATAATAATCAGCAAGAGAATAATAACCGGTGTGGTCACCAAAAGGCCCTTCTAAAATATAATCTTCATTGGGATCGATATAACCTTCGATGATTATTTCAGCATCGGCAGGCACCTGGGCATCTTGTGTAATGCATTGCACCAACTCAACCCGCTTTCTTCTCAAGAAACCTGCTAACATATATTCATCCACGCCATCAGGAAGCGGGGCAGTGGCACTATAGGTATAGGCAGGATCACCTCCCAATGCCACCACAACGGGCATCTTCTTGTTCAGCCTCTTGTACTCTTGATAATGACGAGCCGAAACCTTATGACGATGCCAATGCATTGCGGTCATATCCGGTCCAAAAACTTGCATCCTGTATAAACCTACATTTCTAATACCTGTAATAGGATCCTTCGTATGAATGATAGGCAGAGTAATGAATGGACCACCATCCTCTGGCCAGCATTTCAAGACAGGAAACTTGGTAATATCTGGATTAAGGATTACAACTTCCTGGCATTCGCCCTTTCCAGAAATCACCTTGGGCATCCATGAAGCGATTTCCCCAAGCTTAGGTAGCATCTTTATTTTTTCGATGATACCACTGTTTGGCGAAGGCATCATATTCTTTAATAACGATTCCATTCCATCCGCAATGTCATCAAGCTTATTAACCCCAAGAGCCATAGCCATTCTTTTCTCGGTACCCATTGCATTGATTAGGACAGGCATATCATAACCTGTATTCTCAAACAACAAAGCAGGACCATAATTTTTAGAGACTCTATCAGTAATCTCGGTAATCTCTAAATGAGGATTAACAAATTCTTTGATGCGTACTAATTCGCCAGCATCTTCAAGTGTTTTAATAAAATGTTGTAAGTTTTTATAAGCCATGATTTATTTAACTTTATTAATGAAAGGAATAAGATGATGAAATTCAGGTACAATTCGGAAAAGATAAACTCCAACTCCATAGACTATCGTAACAATGGTTGAACGTATTATTATATTTACAATAGGATTTACAACAACTGGAATGAAATAATTAATTCCAAAACAAAGAAGAATCAATAATAAAGTGTAAATAGATTTTCTATCAAATGGTTGCAACTGAAATTTCTTCCAGATATAAGTGAACTTAATGGAATTAAAAATGAAACTTGAAAGACACGTTGCAAATGCTGCACCTTCAATGCCCCAACGTGGAATAAAAATCATGTTGTTTATTACTGCCAAAATAAAAAGGAAGAAAAGCATGTAAGTGAGATATTTATATTTTTTTGAGTAGGCTAATATTGAATCATTAAGCCCAGTTGATATATTGATTAAAGTGCCGATACTAATTATCAAAACAACTAATGAACCAGAAGCGTAATCCTTTGCAGTTAGTTGAAATAGAGAATGAATATTAATATTGATCCCAATAAACAACCATCCACCCAGTAAAAATAAATAGCGAGTAGATTTATAATAAATACTTTTAATTTCCTCAAGATTATTTGCTGCAAAGGCATGAGCTATACTTGGGGCGGCAATTCTGTCAAGAGCATTAAGAGGAGCTTCTATTAATGAAGGAATCATAGCCGAAACTCCAAATACAGCAACAACAGAAAGCGGTAAATAATGGGCCAACATAATATTATCCAAACTCTTAAGCCCTATAAATGTTAAACCAGCAAATGAAAGCATAAAGCCATAACGTATCATAGCCTTTGGATTTTGACTTTTGAGATAACTGTAATCAATCTTCAAGCTGATCCTATCTTCATAAATTATATAAGCCACCGTCAATATCAATTGTAATCCATAAACCATAATATTCAAAAAAACAAATGTATCCAAATTGAAAAGTCTGAAATAATACCCAAACGTAAGGCACATTAATATAACCCTACTGACAACATCATTTAAAAATGTAGGTACTGTTGTTTTTAACAATGAATTGGCATAAGCGAAAAAAACATTTTGGAAGCCTAGAATAAGTATATAAGGAATTAGATAATTAAAATAATGAGTAAAAAGTGGTGATTGTTGGATATAATATCTTATAATATAATATTTAAATAACAACAAAACGGTTGTTAGAAACAAAAAACCTAACGCAGGAAATATTAGCATTAGACCAAAAAAGCCATAATGACGCGTATCTGAATTGCGAAATTGAGGAAAGAACTTTAGTGTAATATTATTCATTCCCATAGGAAGAAAAGTGGCTAGTAGAGCGGAAAAGGTGAATAACACTTTCAACAAGCCTACTTCGTCCTTGGACAGGAAATTTGGCTGGATAATTAATATATTAATATACCCAAGAAACAGCCCGAAGTAGTTCGAAATTACGTTTTTGATACCTTGTCTTTGAATTACGCCCATATTTATTCCTTAAATTCTATACATTTGCGGCTTGTTTGAAACGGCAAAATTGGAAATAAAATTGATTAAAGAGAATAATTTTTAAAATAATAAGATGAAAGCAGTTATTTTATGTGGAGGGTTAGGCACTAGATTAAAAGAAGAAACCGAATATAAACCCAAGCCAATGGTTGAAATTGGCGGACGCCCAATATTATGGCATATTATGAAAAATTACAGTAGTTTTGGTTGTAATAAGTTCGTTGTATGTTTAGGATATAGAGGTGATGTTATCAAGGACTACTTTTATAAATACGAGATTCGTAACAATGATTTTACATTGAAACTTGGATCTGGTGAAATGAAAATTCACAACCAACATCAAGAAACAGGTTGGGAAATAACATTTGCCGAAACGGGTGCTAATGCAATGACTGGGTCCAGGGTCAAAAAAATTGAACAGTACATTGATGATGATTTATTCTTTCTAACTTATGGTGATGGCGTAAGTAGTGTGAATATTGAAGATTTGCTTACATTTCATAGATCTCATGGAAAAATCGGCACGGTTACTGGCGTATTGCCGCCATCGAGGTTTGGTGAATTAGTTACGAATGGGCAATTAGTGGAAAGTTTTAATGAAAAACCTCAAGTACATGCTGGTGGGATGATTAATGGTGGTTTTTTTGTTTTTGATAAACGATTTTTTAAGTATTTATCTGCTGATGACAGTTGCATTTTAGAGAGACAACCTTTAGAAGATTTGGTTCGTGACAAGGAGTTATGCATCTATAAACATGAAGGGTTTTGGCAATGTATGGATACATACCGTGATTTCGAATATCTGAATGGCTTGTGGAGAGATGGAAAAGCAGAATGGAAAAATTGGTAATGAGCATAGAATTTGAAAAGAAGTTCAAAGGTAAGAAAGTATTCATAACTGGTCATACCGGTTTTAAAGGTTCTTGGTTGACCATTTGGCTACAAACAATAGGTGCACATATTAAAGGATATGCCCTAAAACCTGACAAGATTTCTTTAAACAATCAAATAAAAGGGAAATTGAATATTGAATCGGTGTATGCCGATATTAGGGACAGAGAGAGATTAAATAAGGAAATAAATAGCTTTCAACCTGATTACATTTTTCATTTGGCAGCGCAACCGTTGGTTAGGGAATCCTATATCACACCTGTCGAAACATTTGAAATCAATGTGATGGGCACCATTAATTTGCTCGATGCATTGAAGGATTTAAAGAAAAAATGCAACGTTGTTATCATTACCACTGATAAAGTTTATAAAAATAACGAGACAGGTAAACCCTTCACAGAGGACAATGCTTTGGGAGGGCATGATCCATATAGCTCTAGCAAAGCTGCCGCAGAAATTGCAACAGAATCCTATCGGCATTCATTTTTTCATCCAGATAAAATCATAGAACATGGCAAATCCATCGCTACAGCAAGAGCTGGAAATGTAATTGGAGGAGGCGATTTTGCAAAAGACAGAATCTTTCCAGATATATTTCGTGCACTATCAAATAATGAAATCATTGAAGTCCGTAATCCCAATGCCATTCGTCCTTGGCAGCATGTGTTGGATCCTCTTTCAGGATATTTGACATTAGCTATTGCCATGAATAATAATCAAAATAAATATGCAAGTGCCTATAACTTCGGACCTGAAATTAAAGATGTAAGGACTGTTGAAGAATTGGTTCAACATGCAATCAAATCCTGGAGTAACGGAAAGTATAAAAATACGAATCCGAAAAATGCTCCTCACGAAGCTGGGACATTAAAATTGAACATTAAAAAAGCTAAAGAAGAATTGAACTGGACACCGAAATGGAAGTCGGATTTGGCCATTGAAAAATCCATTATGTGGTATAAGAATTCACTGGATAGAAAAGCAGATATTTTTGGTCTTTGCATTAACGACATTAATGATTTTAAAAGCTAAGTTAATACAAACTGTGAAAACAATTATTGAATTTAAATAAAATAATGAACTTTATCGACACAGAGCTTCAAGGTCTTTATTTAATTGAATTAAATATTTTGAAAGATGACCGCGGACTATTTGCAAGAACGTATTGCAAGAACGAATTTGCGAGTATTGGATTTGCCAAGGAATTTGTTCAAATGAACCATTCTATCAATAATAAAAGAGGAACGTTGAGAGGCATGCATTTTCAGTTGCCTCCTGTTCAAGAGACCAAATTAATAAGATGTGTAGTAGGAAAAGTTTTTGATGTTGCTATTGATCTTAGAAAGGGTTCTGAAACCTACCTTAAATGGTTCGGTGCCGAATTATCTAAGGATAATATGAAAATGATTTTTATTCCTGAAGGTTTTGCACATGGATTCATTACCTTGGAAGACAACACTGAACTGATTTATTGCCACACCGAATTTTATAATCCTGCCTTCGAAAGTGGTATAAGACATGACGATTCCACCATCAATATCCAATGGCCCATCGAAGCAGTTATTATTTCTGAAAAAGATAAAAATTATTCTTTAATAAAACTAAACTAACAACGTATGAATTGCCGATTTTGTAACCATAAACTCACCAATATTTTCATAGACTTGAATAGCAGTCCGCCTTCCAATGATTTTCTTTCTCCTGAACAACTGAATGGACCGGAAGTCTTTTATCCCTTGTTGGTTTATGTCTGCGACAATTGTTTTCTGGTGCAGCTCGATGAGTTTAAAAAGGCGGATGAGATATTCAGCAAGGAGTACGTTTATTTTTCTTCCTATTCTTCCTCATGGCTAAAGCATTGCGAAAATTATTCTAACTTGGTGACTGAAAGATTTAAATTGGATAAGAATTCTTTAGTGGTAGAGATTGCTTCAAATGACGGATATCTCTTGCAATATTTTAAACAACAGGAAATTCCAGTTTTAGGGATTGAACCAACCAGAGGAACTGCAGATGTGGCCATGGCAAAAGGAATTGATACAATGGTTGAATTTTTCGGAGAGTCCTTTGCAAAGAAACTCATTACCAAACATCCTAAGGCAGATTTGCTGATAGGAAATAATGTATTGGCACATGTTCCCAACATCAACGATTTTGTTGAAGGCTTAAAGGTTGCCTTAAAGGATGATGGTGTCATTACAATGGAATTCCCTCATCTATTGAAATTAATAGAAGACTGCCAGTTTGATACCATCTATCATGAACATTTTTCTTATCTTTCGATGACTACTGTTGAAAGGATTTTTGCTGCAAATTCACTTACCATATTTGATGTGGAGGAAATTCCTACTCATGGTGGTTCTCTAAGGATATATGCCCTACATGATGAATATGTAAAATCAAGACCTGTTTCAGAGGCTGTAAGCAAACTTAGGGAGAAGGAAAAGTTAGCAGGCATCACCAGCATCAATTTTTATAAGGAATTTCAACAAAAGGCAAATAAGATCAAATATGATTTGCTTACTTTTTTAGTCAATAGCAAAATGAAAGGAACAAAAGTGGCTGCATATGGTGCTGCTGCCAAAGGAAACACTTTGTTGAACTATTGCGGAGTAAAAAAGGATTTATTGGATTTTGTTGTTGATATTTCGCCATACAAGCAAGGTAAATTGTTGCCGGGATGCCATATTCCTGTGGTTAATGAGGACGTTTTGAAAAGGGAAAAACCGGAATACATTTTAATTTTGCCTTGGAACATCAAGGAGGAAATAATGCAACAGTTATCCTATGTAAAGGAATGGAATGCCAAATTCGTCATTGCTATTCCTGAATTGCAAATCATCGATCCCAAATAAATGAAGATACTTGTTACAGGTGCTACCGGTTTCTTAGGCAATGAAATCATCAATGAATCATTGAAGAATAATTTTGAGGTGATTGCCAGCTCACGAAATGAAGCCAAGGCAAAATCTTTTGATTGGTATGACAGTGTAACATACATTCCATTCGATCTTAATGAGGCTCAAACAACTACGGCAGACCTGTTTCATTACTTCCTATCGCCTGACAAATTGATTCACTTGTCATGGGAAGGTTTGCCAAATTACAATGAGCCATTTCATTTTGAAAGAAACTTGTTTTCCAATTATCATTTCCTGAAGAACATCATTTCTAATGGCATGAAAGATGTAACCATAACAGGCACCTGTTTTGAATATGGAATGCAGAATGGTTGTCTGAAGGAATCAATGCCTGCTGACCCAAAGAATCCTTATGCCATTGCCAAAGATACCTTAAGGAGAATGCTGGAATCAATGAATAAAGGGAATACCTTCCATCTTAAATGGATTCGGTTGTTTTATATGTACGGCAAAGGACAGTCAGATAAATCCTTATTTACTCAAATGGAAAAAGCCGTTGGAAACAAGGATACAGAATTCAAAATGTCGGGGGGAGAACAAGTCAGGGACTTTCTTCCATTAAAAGAAATGGTTGGCAACATTATAAAGATCGCTCTAAAGGATTCCAATGTTGGCATTATAAATTGCTGTAGCGGCAAGCCACAAAAAGTAAAGGATTTTGTAACGGATTACTTTCAATCAAAAGGGAAAGACATGAAACTGATTTTAGGGCATTACCCATACCCCGATTATGAACCAATGGAATTTTGGGGTGATACAAACAAGTTAAATTCAATAATAAGCTAAGTGAATCAGATCGATAAACAAAAGATACTTTCCATTTCCATTCCTACCTGGAACAGGGATATTTTACTGCAAGAATTGCTGGTGAACATAACGGAACAAATAGCAAAACATCATTTAGAAGATAAAATTGATGTGTATGTTTCCGATAACGACTCGAACGACACCACAAAAGCGGTGGTGCATAGTTTCATGGAAAGGTGCAGTTACATGAGTTACCATAAGAATGACAGCAACATTGGGCTTGGTCCGAATGTGACCCAATCCATGCTGCTTGCCAATGGAAAATACACCTTGCTTCTGGGTGATGACGACCGATTGAAATCGGATTGCCTTCCATCCCTTATTACTTATTTAGAGCAGCATCCTGACACAGGACTACTTGTAGATACTACTGATGCCAAAAAGGGCAAGGTAGAAAATATCACCAACCTTTCGTTAGAACAATTTCTAAAGACCTACTACTGGTTTATGGGAAATGCAGGTGTTTTTGTTACCCTTACCTCCTATACAAAAGATAACTTCGGTGACCCCAAGATAAAGGGAGTAAGTTTCTCTTGGCCGCAAACACAACTGATGATCATAGGCAGTTATAAAAACCCACAAAATAAAATAATGGTGGGTAATTTCAATCTCATAGGGGGTACGGAACATGCCAACATCACCTTATATAATTCCTATTACCTCTGGAAGGTTTCCTATTACGAACTGGTAGTAGACATTGAGAATTTGCGGGATGTGGTGAGCAAGGAGGTGGTAGGGGCAGGAAGACAATATTTCATTGATGATGCCACCCAGAAATTCTTTAATGTTTTGCAGTGTGGCGTTTATTTAGACAGCAATGAAAACAAGAAGAAGACCCGAGACCACATATCAAAGCATTTGGGCGTATTCAGTGCCAAGGAACAACGGTTACTGAAAATAATCCTTTTTGTTTTGTGGCTGCCGGCACCGATAGCAAGAATCCTGTCCGATGTTTTTATATTTCTGATAAGGGGAAAGGCAGGACTTGAAAAGAAAAATAACTTTGTGAAACAGGAGAAGAAAAAGATGGAGATCATCAACAGTAAAAAGAAAACCATCATCCGACAGTTCTCTTTTGAAGGGGCTCCTTCGTAACTTGAATACACCTTCACGATAACGGTTCAAAGGATAATACATGTTTTTCAACTCAATAGATTTTGCAGTATTTTTACCAATAGTATTCTTTCTATATTGGTTCGTTGCAAAAAAGGATTTTACCTTTCAAAACATATTACTTCTTATTTCTAGTTACTTTTTTTATGCCTGTTGGGATTGGAGATTCTTGTTCCTGTTAATCTTTTCTACCGTACTTGATTATTCAACAGGAATAAAAATATTTGAAGCAACTACTCAAAACAAGAAACGGTTTTGGCTATGGTTAAGCATTTCAATAAACCTTGGATTTCTTGGGGTATTCAAATACTACAATTTCTTTGCATCCTCATTTGCAGATGCTTTGTCAATGGTTGGTGTCAAAGCAGATCTTGGTACCTTAAATGTGATTTTACCTGTTGGTATTTCCTTTTATACTTTTCATGGATTATCCTATGTTCTTGACTTGTATAAGAATAGGATTTCACCAGAGAAGAATTTCATAAACTACTCTGTCTTCGTAAGTTTTTTTCCATTACTTGTAGCAGGACCAATTGAAAGAGCAACACATTTATTGCCCCAAATCATCAAGAAAAGAGAGTTTGATTATGGGAAGGCAGTTGATGGCTTGCGGCAAATATTATGGGGTTTGTTCAAAAAGATTGTTATTGCGGACAATTGTGCAGAACATGCCAATACCATTTTCAATAACTCTGCTGATTATACCGGAAGTACAATGGTAATTGGAGCTTTGTTCTTCACCATTCAAATATATTGTGACTTTTCAGGCTACTCCGACATTGCCTTAGGAACTGCAAGACTTTTTGGCATAGACTTATTGAGAAACTTTGCCTTTCCCTATTTCTCAAGAGACATTGCAGAGTTCTGGAGACGATGGCATATCTCCCTTTCATCTTGGTTCAAGGATTATCTTTATATCCCATTAGGTGGAAGTAAGGGTGGTATATTGATGAAAATTAGAAATACTTTCATTATTTTTCTTGTAAGCGGTTTTTGGCATGGTGCCAATTGGACTTTCATCATTTGGGGCTTACTTAATGCTTTATATATAATGCCATCCATTATCTTTTCTACCAATAGAATCCACCTTGACATAGTTGCAAAGGGGAAATATATTCCTACAGGCAAAGAATTATTGTCAATGATAGTTACATTTGGTTTAACGGTTTTTGCATGGATATTTTTTAGGGCAGAAAATTTAAACCATGCCATGAGCATCGTAACCAAAATATTTTCTACAAGCCTTTTCAAGGCTCCGTATTTCTTACGAATCACATTTTGTTATCCGACAGTTATCCTTACCATCATATTCATCATCATCGAATGGTTCGGCAGAGAAGAGCAATATGCAATAGCCAAGATATTTCACAATAAATCAAAGAGTTTGAGATGGGGATTTTACTATCTCATCATTCTTGCCATCGTAATTTTTGCTGGCTCCAATCAACAATTCATTTATTTCCAATTTTAAATGATGAAAGCATTTTTAAAAAGGTTCTTAATGTTCGTATCGGTGCTGATAGTTCCATTCGTGGCGCTGTTGATCGCCTACATACATTATGATCCTTTCGAGGTGGTGAATAAATACTACTCGTATTACATTTCAGGCAAACCGAGTTATATCACACTGAACCGGGACTATGTTTCGACGGAAACACTTATAAATAATGAACCAACTTATCATTATGACTCCTACATTATGGGCAATTCTAGAACACGATTTTATGAACTTAAAACATGGGCTGATTATATCAATTCAGATAAATGTTTTCATTTCGATGCCTCGGCTGAATCGTTATATGGCATTTATAAAAAGATAATTTTCCTTGATGAAAACCATTATGACATCAAGAATATTTTGATGATTTTGGATTATGGAACATTGAGAGAAACGAATAATTCGAAAGGACACCTGTTCATCAAGCATCCTTTGCTTTCTGGGCAAGGCAAGATAGATTTTCAATTGGAATATTTCAAGACTTTTTGTTCTTTCAGTTTCTTTCCTGCTTATTTGGACTATAAGATTTCAGGGAAGATAAAGGACTATATGATTACGGGACATTTACTTGATGACACGCCTTTGGAATATGATTTGAAATATAATGAAATGCGTTTGAAAACCTTTGAGGACAGCATCAAGGCAAACCCTGTAAATTTCTACAACGACAAGAAAATGAAACTCTTCTTTCATCGTGACAGCATACAAAAATATTCACCTATGGTTATCAAAAAGGAACAATTAAGAATGCTTGAGGAGATCAATGTTATCTTGAAAAAACATCACACAAATGTCAAGGTAGTTATCAATCCATTGTATGATCAATTAAAGATTAATTCAATGGATTTGGAGACATTGAAAAATATTTATGGGGCTGAAAACGTATTCGATTTCTCGGGCATCAATGCCATTACAAACGATTACCATAACTATTATGAAGAGTCGCATTATCGTCCGCAGGTATCGGATGAAATAATGAAAGCGATTTATCAGAAATAGAAGAACTTAAAACTGCTATCTTATTAACGAAACCCTTCCTATTTTGGAATGCTTCTGCAATTCAAAATAATCAAAGGTGGCATAGGTAATCATGTAAACATAAATTCCTTCTGGAACATCGCTTCCCATATATTTGCCATCCCATCCTGTTGCGATATCAATGGATACAAAAATCTGTTCTCCCCAGCGATCAAACACCAGCATGTGGAAATTATTTCATTAACTATTTGGCACGCAATGTACATCTCATTTCCTAAAGAATTATGATTCATTACCTCGGCAGAAAAATTGATTGATGCATGACATTAAGCATTTAATAAAAAATCCGCCCTAATATTTAATCAGGGCGGATTTTTTATTTTTTAAAAGATCACTTATTTCACGATGGTCATTTTTCCTTTCGAGAGGATAACATTGTCAGAAACCATTTTCCAATAATAAATGCCATTATCTAGATTTGAAACATTGATTGTTTGGCTGCCTTCAAGTTCGATAAAGGTTTGTTTGTAAACCACCCTGCCTGAAAGGTCTATCAGTTGCAATTCGCAATTGCTCATTGACTGATGATAGTTAAATGTAAAATTGCCATTGTTTGGATTTGGAAACAAGGCACAATAATCGTTTTTCTTAATTTGATTTGTTCCGGTGGTAGGCGACATGACAATCACGTTGATCATCGAATTCTGGCCTCTCATCAAATAATAATTATAGCAATAAGTGCTCGAACATCCTACTGCATCGGTAACGGTAAGACAGATGTTGTAATATCCTGCAGTAGCATAGGTGTGGCTGGGATACAAAGTGGTATCATGCGTGGTGTTGTCTCCCCAATTCCAATCGTAATGAATAGGATTGGTACCCCAGGATTGATTGACGATATAATAGGTATGGGCAATATTGGTATCGGGATAGAGCAAATAATTGGCACCGCAAACATTAGCATTGCCAATGGTAACAATTGATGAGGCGGAACAGTTGTTGGAATCGGTAACATTGACAGTATAGTTACCTGGAAGCAGGCCATTGGCAGATTGAGTAGTTTGAACCGGAGTAGTAGTCCAAACATATGTAAAAGGAGCTGTTCCCCCAGAAGGAATTGCAACAGCCCAACCATTGGCACAGGTACTGCACATGGCATTGGTGGCTTGAGTGGTGGTTGCCAAATTATTGCAACTTGGTCCTGGAGTATAAGCCCAAAATGATGAAAGATTATTTACGATGGTACTATCCTCGCCTGAACCACAATATCCTACACCTCCAATTGCAAAGCCAACGTCGTTTAATCTTGATGTATCAGGCATATTTGGGATTGCAGACCATACATTGGTGGCAGGGTTATAAACCCAAAAACGATTGGTGCATAAGAAAGGCGATAAACTGGTGCCTCCTGTCCCTACATAAAACATATTATTCAGAACAAAGCTGGCTCCATTATACATATTATATGGATAGTTGGCCAACGGTGTCCATACCCCTGTAGTAGGGTCATATTTGTAAAAATCATTTACTATTCCGCCTGTATATCCTCCACCTAAATAACCGATATTTCCGATAGAACAGGCAAAGCTCGATTCTCTTACTACACCTGGGAAATTTGATAACGCCGTCCATGAATCGGTCACGGAATTATATTCATAAAAGTCATTAAAATAATGGGTTTGGTTCCACCCAGTTCCACAATATGCCTTTGTTCCAACTACAAATGCAGGAGCATTATATCTACCAGCAGCGATGAAATTCGCAACCTGAGACCAGGTGTTGGTAGAAGGATCATATTTCCAAAAATCGGTAGGCCAATGATAAACAGGATAAGCATCGCATCCATTACCTACGTATCCGAAATTACCTATGACGAAAGAGGTGGCACAAAATCTTGCTGTTCCAGGGAAATTTGCCTTTTGTGTCCAAGTGTTGGTGGCAGGGTCATATTCCCAAAAATCATTTCGCAAGGTTACTGTAGGGTCATATAATCCGGTTCCTACATATCCCTTATTTCCTATTGCAAACCCTACAGGCCCTCTTCTTCCCAAGCCAGGAATGCTTGCCTTTTGAGTCCAAGAGTTTTGGGCACTTAGAATAACGGCTGCTCCGAAGAACAGAATCGTAAGTAACATTTTAGTTTTCATAAGATTAATTTTTAATGTTGATAATTATTTAACGGTGTAAAATTAATAAAAAAAATTTAACATTTCAAATAAAATTTATGCCCGTTCCATTTTTTTTCGGATGGCAGGTGCCAAGATTTTGGTGGGTTATACTTATAAATTGGATGGCAGATGGCATAAACAAATAGATAAGGTTTTGGAAATTGTGGCCGAAATTCATAGGATGGAAGAGGATTGGAAAACGAATCGAGTGAGATGTAATTTTGATTTGGTGGATTGGAAAAGGACTTTGGTGGATTGCGCCAACAGGTCGGTGGAGTGCGAAACGAACTTTTTGGAGTGGATTTCTCGATTGTTGGAATGGTATTTTTGTCGGTGGAATGGATTTCTCGCTTCTTGGAGTGGATTTCGCACTTGTTGGAATGGATTTCTCACTTGCTGGAATGGATTTCTCGGTCGGTGGAGTGGATCTCTCACTTCTTGGAATGGATTTCGCACTTGCTGGAAAGGATTTCTCGGTCGGTGGAGTGGATTTCTGAAAAGATGGAATGATTTGAACGGGAAAACGCTGGATTTTTTGGCTCGGTGGATTGAAAATCGGTTTTGGTGGATTGAAAAACCATTTTGGTGGATTGAATTTCGGGTTTGCTGGATTGGAAAACCGATTTGCTGGATTGGAAAGCAGCAAAATGCTTTGGGGAATCCAGTAATTATTTTTGGGAAATCATTCGTTCTGAAATCTTATGTAAGAAGCCAGGATAGAGTAAATATTGTTGGGATAGTTTTGGAGATTGAATCTTAAGCATCGTTGATTAATAAATCATAAAAAAGCCACCATTACATCTTCAGGACCTTGCCATTTTTAATGGTTCCATTGCTGTTTTTTATTTCATAAAGATAAATTCCTCGAGGCAGATTATCTGTATTTATCGTGGTGGAATTGATGAACTCTTTGCTAATCAGTTCGTTTGACAGCATATCCCGAATCGTTATGATGCATGGTTCATTCGATGGATACACGATGGAAAAAATGTCATCAATTATAACCCCGATAGTAGCGGCAGCCCTCCGCTTTGTAACGGAAATGGGGATGTAACAGCAACAGCGGATAGCGAGACGTAGCTTGGATTAGAGGAAAACATAGGCTCCTTATAAGAGTTAGGGGATATAAATTATGAGTTATGAATTAGAGGAGCATTTGGTAGGGTTGATGGATGGTTTAGGAGAGTGGGGCAGTTGGATAATTGGAGATGTGACGGATGAATTGTGGAGGAGATTGCTTCCATTTTTTGTTTCTTTACACCATTGAAAAAAAGAAGCTGATGAAAGATAAAATAAGTATTTGGGAGATCGATAACTTAATTTGGGTTTTCATTTTTTTGGGGATTGTTTTGCGGTTGATCTGGCTGCCCGACATGGAGTGGAAAGGTGATGAACAGTGGATGTTTGAGCATTCGCAACAATCGGTTCACGGTGGACAATTTCCTTTGGTAGGAATGGAAAGTTCGGGTGGGATTGTGAATCCGGGATTGAGTGTTTGGATATTTTCGGCCATGAGTTTTGTTTGTTCGACTCCGGTAGGGATGGCGAGGGGAGTGGCGATGATAAATGTGATTTCGATTTTGGGATTTGTCTTGTTCGTGATGAAAAAGGTGGGCGAAAAGGAGCGGATGATTTGGCTTTGGGGCTTGGCATTGGCATCGGTGAGCCCATTGGCTGTGCTGTTTTCAAGAAAAATATGGGAGCAGGATGTAATCGTATTGTTCTCGATGTTGACGATAGTGGGGAATGCCTACAGGGCGAAAAGATCGGGCGCATTTGTATGGGGATTGGCTGGAGCGATGGTAGGACAAATCCATATGTCGGGGTTCTTTTATGCATTGGGGCTGGTAGTTTTCACTGTGGTTCATGACTTAACTTCGAAACAAAGGACTCAATGGATTTGGTGGTTTATCGGGAGCGTCATTGGTGGAGTGGGGCTTATTCCATGGGTTTTGTTTATTTCGGGTCATCCTCATCCGACCACGTTGGCTTGGTCTCATTTGCTGCAATTCAGTTTTTATTTTTATTGGATTATCGATGGATTGGGATTGAACATCATGTATTCCATCAGGAAGACTTTCTGGGAGTTCATCAAGTGGCCCTACATTGGTGAAATGCCAACGTATTTGCTTGGACTGATTCATGTTTTCCTTGCGGCAGTGGGGTTATTCTCCATCAAGAAGATTTATTTTCATGTTAAAAACAACAGCAAGAATTTTAAATCTTGGGAATCAATCAAGGGATATATTGCCAAGGTGAACATGAATGAATTTTATCTTCTCTCGATATTGTTGGGGCTTGGAGTGTTCATGAATTTCAGCGGGGTGATGACGTTTCAGCATTATTTGATTGTTGCATTTCCGTTCTCGTATATATTCATAGTAAAGATATTGTTCAAAAACAAGAAGTTGCTGCTTGCCTTGATATCAGCGCAAATGATCATCACAATCAGTTTCCTGGTTTACGTTCATATGCATGATGGAATTGAAAAGGGAGACTATGGAAAGAGTTGGATTTCTCAACAGAATTCGAAGCCAGTGGAACATGATTACAAATGAAAATTGTAATTTTAATGCGTCAAAAAGAGAACCGTTATGCCAAAGAAAATACAATTCGCGATAGATAACAAGACCTTAGCAGGGTTTATATTTCTATTATTGATTTTAACCGGCATAGAATGGTTTACTTTTAGAACTACCAATGAGCTCATCGATAACACCAAACTGGTGAACCATACACATACGATATTGACGAAATTGGAATTGGTATTTTCATTTCTCAAGGATGCAGAATCGGGACAACGGGGGTATATGATAACCAATGATTCGGCCTACATGGAAACTTATAAGATGGATAACAACAATGTTAAGAACGAGATAGCCGAACTGATGAAGTTGACGGGTGACAACCCCAAGCAGCAGCAACAAATCATTACCATCGATTCATTGGTTGGAGAACGATATAACAGGATGGAGGCAACGCTTTTATTGCAAAAGGAAAAAGGCCACACCGCCATGGCGGAACAAATCATGACCCGTGAGGAAAACAGAATCATGGACATGATCAGGAAACTTATAAACACAATGAAGGAGGATGAGAATCACCTGTTGACATTGCATACCAACCAAACGGATGTGAGTGCTAAGCGAACCATAGAAGTGATGCTTGTTACAGGGTGCATCAGCATCATAATAATTTTCCTTGGCTTGTATTTCATCAATAGGGATAACATCAAAAGAAAGATAGCGGAACAGGAATTGAACCGCTTCTTTACCTTGTCGCTCGACATGATGTGTATCGTTGGGGCAGACGGTTATTTCAAAAGGATCAATCCGGCTTTCGAAGATGTTTTGGGATATACGCAAGAAGAATTGTTCTCCAGACCCTATCATGAATTTCTTCATCCAGACGATAAGACAAAAACGATTGAGGCAGTTCGTAACATGAACAAGGAAGGTTCCAAACTTGCCATAGAAAACAGATGCATCAGAAAAGACGGAACCTTCCGTTGGTTGGCGTGGAAAGCAGTACCTATCGATGATGTTCGCTATGCAAGCGCAAGAGACATCACCGAACAAAAGATGGCTGCCGAAAGCATCAAGAAAATGAATGAAGAATTGGAGAACAGGGTGGAACTGCGCACTGCCGAACTCAAACGATCCAACGAAGAATTGCAGCAGTTCGCTTATGTAGCATCACATGATTTGCAAGAACCATTAAGGATGGTGGCCAGCTATGTTCAGTTGCTAGAAAAGAAATATAAAGGCCAGCTTGACGAAAAGGCAGACACCTACATAGGGTTTGCAGTAGATGGTGCAAGCAGAATGAAAGCCTTGATAAATGACTTGCTCGATTTCTCGAGGGTAGATTCGAAAGCAAAATCCATGAAACCTACCGATATGAATGAAACCATCGAAGAGGTTACCCATAACTTGAAGATGGCCATCAAAGAAAATAAGGCATCGGTTGAAGTGATTGGAAATCTTCCGACCATCATTGCCGAAAGCATTCAGATGGTTCAGCTGTTCCAGAACATCATCAACAATGCCATTAAGTTCAAGGGAGAAAAAACACCCATTATCAGGATTTCATCAGAAGAATTGAAAGATAAATGGTTGTTTACCATTCGGGATAACGGCATCGGGATAGAGAAGGAATATTGGGACAGGATATTCATAATTTTCCAACGGTTGAACAATCGCGAAGAATATCCCGGAACAGGCATCGGGCTTTCAATTTGCCGGAAAATCGTTGAACGCCATGAAGGGAAAATATGGTTGGAATCGGAAATGGGAAAAGGCACCACCTTCCATTTTACCATTCATAAATTCCCGATAAACAACACATCTTCATAATTTATTAATGATGATTAGGATAGATTTGAGGCCTGTTAAAAAGATAAAATGGATAACGAAACTGTAAACATATTGCTGGTGGAGGATAGTGCCGGTGATGCCGAACTGACAAGGGAAGCCCTTGCCAATGGTCGCATCAGCCATCATTTAGATGTTGTTTGCGATGGCGAAGAAGCGATACAGTTTCTCAATAAAAAAGGTAAATATTCCAACGCCAATAAACCTGACCTCATTCTTCTGGATCTCAATATGCCCCGTAAGGATGGCTTCGAAGTTTTGAGTGAAATTAAGGACAATCCCAACCTGAACACGATACCCGTGGTGATACTCACCACCTCCAATTCCGAACAGGATTTCTATCGATGCTTCGAGCTCAAGGCAAGCGCCTTTTTCATCAAGCCGGTCGATCTGTACAGTTTCTTTGAAGTGATAAATTCTATTGAAGATTTTTGGTTTACCAAAGCCAAATCTCCTTCCCTACCAAAATAAATTATGGAAATAATAAACGTTTTGCTCATTGAAGACAATCCTGGCGATGTGTTGCTGATAAAGGAAATGCTGCTGGAATCAAAAACCAAGAAAAAATACAAGATAGAGGTTACGCCATCCTTCTACAAAGGCATGAGCCGCCTCAAGAAAGGAGGAATAGATGTGGTGCTTCTCGACCTTTCCTTGCCCGACAGTTTCGGGTTCGAAACCTTCTTCAAGCTACACGATTCCTTCCAGAAGATACCCATCATCCTCTTCACCGGAACCCCTGATGACGACCTGGCCGAAAACGTGATGGAAACCGGTGCACAGGATTATATCGTAAAGGGAAGCATCACCGCCGAACTGCTCGAAAAATCCCTTATTCACGCCATCGAAAGAAACAAGCTCGTGGTGAAGTTAAAGCAGACATCACAGGTTTTGGCCGACACCGAAGCCATGTTTCAGGCCGTGTTCTACAACTCCGCCATCGGCATCTGTGTAGCCGACATCCGCGGAAACATTGTCAATGCCAACCCGGCCATACTCAAAATGCTCGGATATTCAGAAGAAGAACTGCTCGCAAAAAACCTCTCCGACATCTCCATCGAAGAAGACAAGATAGCCAACGAAAAACTCTTCAACGAACTCGTTTATGCCAAGCGCGACAACTACCGAATGCGCCGAAAATATACCTGCAAAGACGGCTCCATCATCTGGTGCAGCGTCGCCTCATCAGCCATCCGCGACTTCCACGGCAAGGCTCAATTCGTCATCAACATGGTCGAAAACATTACCCACGGAAGCAATTGATGCCCCATCCTCCTCCCCTCACTCATAACTCATAACTAATAATTCATCACTCATAACTCTTTCAAGGAGTGTATCGTCCTAAAATAAGTTGACACTCTATCAGGTAAAATCCTGACTTTAATTTACACATTTTAATTAATCCTAAAATAGGTTTACTTTTGCCTGGCATGGATGAAGCGGAATTGGTCAATGCTGAGGAGCAACCCACCAGGAATAATCCTGCCAGATGAGCACATAATCCGTTATGAAGTTGAAACTTTGTAGCGGATTTGC
>CAIWCG010000278.1 GCA_903911135.1 uncultured Bacteroidota bacterium | reverse complement strand
TCGTTCCAATAATTATATGAAAACATTGATAAACAATCAATTAGCCTGTTTTCATCTGCTGAAGTTAAATTTCGGAGATAGATTTTGACCATTTTAGCGAGTCGCATCTGAAAAGTTTGCTGTAAAGTTTATTCGGAGCCTCGGGCGAGGGAGTGTAGTGGCGCCGAAGGCGGTTCTTTGCCGCCTTTATCTTGCGTTTGTTGGTGGCGGCAAAAACGGAGCGTAGCGAACCCACGCAACACCCCGACCTCTTTCAGCAGCCTTTTTTCCCTTGGCTGCTGAAAGGGGGCGCCCCCAAGAAAGAATTATAAATTAGGAATTATAAATTATAAATTTGGAGGGTGGAACATGGGTATGAATGGAACTGGAGAGGGAAGTGGTTTTTGGCAAATAATGACCGGCTATTTTGGACAAGGTAAGGGCAGGAATTTATTTTTTATTGGTATTGTATCGGAGAATTTACTACTTTTGCGACTTAGTTTTATTAGTAACAAATAAAAAAACAAGATTATGTCAGGAATAAACAAGGTTATTTTAATCGGTAATTTGGGCAAGGACCCAGAGGTAAGATATTTGGAAGGTGGCATTGCCGTGGCTAAATTGGTGCTTGCCACCAATGAATCGTTTAAGAACAAGGATGGGGCGAAAGTGGATAGGACGGAGTGGCATAATATCAATTTTTGGCGTGGCAATGCTGAATTTGCAGAGAAGTTCTTGAAGAAGGGAATGCAGATTTATGTGGAGGGAAAGTTGCGCACCAGAAGCTATATGGATAAGGATAACATCAAACGTTTTGTGACCGATATAGAGGGTGATGTGCTTCAGATATTGGGCAAGCGGGAGGATGGCCATCATGATGTGAGTGATCATTTCAAGGCTGCTGACCCTGCACTTCCTGCAGTGGAGGAGGGTAGCGCCACTGATGATCTCCCGTTTTAATTGGATAGATTGGAAGGATTAGACAAAAGTGTTTTGATGAGGCATGGTCTTGTTAAAGGGATTTTGAATAAATAGTATCAGCATAGTAAATTGGAAAGTTCGCCGGGTGATCCGTATTCTCAAATGGTAGGTTATTTCTCCTTGATGGAGAATGGTTTTGGCATGGAGAACCTACTGAAGATTTTTACCATCATGGTGTTGTTGTTTGTGTCAGCACTTCTATCGGCTGCCGAGGTAGCATTTTTTGCGCTCTCTCCTGCCGATTTGATCCGGATAAAGGATAGTGACAGCCGTAGGGATTCAGTCATCATCGAATTGCTCGATAACCCTAAGAAACTGCTCGCCACCTTGCTTATAGGTGTCAATATGCTGAATGTGGCAGTTATAATTCTCACCAGTTTGGTTCATATTTTCGATTATCATTCCCATCATTTGCTTGGGTTTACCGTTCAGGTGGTGCTTACGACGTTTATCATTGTGCTCTTTGCAGAAGTTATCCCGAAAGTCTATGCCACCAAACATATCGTAAAGGTTCTTCATCTGATGATTTATCCTATCTATGCCCTGGATAAATTTTTCGCTCCTTTGAGTTTTGTGCTGGTATCATTTACCAATATCATCGAGAAAAGATTGAAGCGGAAATCCTATAATTTGAATATCGATGAACTGACTCATGCCATTGATATTACGTCTGATATAAACACACCAGAAGAGGAGAAGAAAATTTTGAAAGGCATCGTCATGTTTGGTAATATCGATGTCAAACAAATCATGAAATCGCGCATGGATACGGTGGCTTTTGAGGATACCACCAAGTTCACTTCCTTGCTTAAGGGAATATTGGATTCAGGTTATTCACGTATTCCTATTTTCAAGGAAGATTTTGATACGGTTGTAGGATTGATTTATATAAAGGATTTGCTTGCCCATCTTGATAAGGAAGATGATTTTGAATGGCAGACCTTGATGCGTCCTCCTTATTTTGTGCCAGAAAGCAAAAAGATAAATGATCTCTTGGAGGAATTTCAGTTAAAGAAGATTCACCTTGCCATTGTTGTTGATGAGTATGGCGGTTCATCGGGTATCGTAACCTTAGAGGATATTCTGGAGGAGATAGTCGGCGAAATAAACGACGAGTTTGATGATGATGAAATGCTCTATTCGAAGTTGGATGCCTATAATTTTGTTTTTGAAGGCAAGATGCTGATTAATGACATCTGTAGAATCTTGAACATTGAAAGAAAGATTTTTGACAAGGTGGAAGGTGAAAGCGTTACCCTTGCAGGTTTGATTTTAGAACTCAAAAGCAACATTCCGGAAAAGGGTGAAACCATGGAATATTCTGGAATCAAATTCAAAATAGAAGCAGTAGATAAGCGCAGAATAAAGAGAGTCAAGATTACTTTGCCAAAAATCTCCATTGATAATAAAACTGTTAAGGATGAAGAATAGATTCAATTTAAAGCGTCAGGTTATATCAATAAACATCAAAAATGTTTTCATTATTTTTTTGTCTGTTATAATGATTGGTTTTCTCGTGTCATCTTGTCAAGATACCACTTACACCCCAAAACCACGAGGTTACTTCAGAATAGATTTCCCTCATAAAACCTATAAGAAATATGACTCCGCGTGTCCTTTTACTTTTGAATATCCAGTTTATGCCAATGTGGAAGTTGACGATGAGCGCAATGGGGAACCATGTTGGTTGAATGTCCAGTTTCCAAAGTTTAATGGAACGCTGCATCTAAGTTATAAGGAGTTGAAGAATAATCTTCAACGATATACGGAAGACTCAAGAACATTAACAAATAAGCATATCGTAAAAGCATCTGCCATAGATGAAACTCCTATAAAAACGCCTAATGGGGTTTATGGAATAAAATATGACATCGAAGGGAATACTGCATCATCGGTTCAGTTTTATGTAACCGACAGCGTCCATCATTTCCTGCGAGGAGCCCTATATTTTAATGTTCAGCCACAAGTGGATTCCTTGGCTCCAGTCATTCGGTTTGTTGAAGATGACATCGACCATATCATAAGTACACTTAATTGGAAATAAATTCCAATAGTTCTTTCATAAATCAATACTACTAAAATGAACACAAAGAAAATCAAGTCGTCATCGATACATGGAATTATCGAGCAAAGTATCCTAAACGTATTGAAGAAGAATCCAACCAAGACTTTTAATTACAAGCAACTGGCTCATCAGATAAATCTTCACAAGAAACAAGATAGGGATATCATTACCGTTGCGTTGGACAATCTTGTAAATGCTGGCGAAATCATTAATCCTGACAGAGGGAAATATAAATTGAAGCACCGTGCCTCCTATGTGGAAGGCATCATTGATTTTACCAATCGTGGTGCTGCTTATGTAACAACTGAAGAACATGAGGAAGACATATTCATCTCTCCAAAGAACGTTCGGAATGCGCTGCAAGGCGATAAGGTGAAGATTTCTTTGCTTGCCAAAAAGAAAAAAGGACAGATGGAGGGTGAGGTGATTGCCATCATCAATAGGGCAAGGACAGAATTTGTCGGCATCGTCAGGGTGTCGCCAAAGTTTGCTTTTTTCATCGCAGACAGTTCCAAGATGACCACCGATATATTCATCCCTTTGAAAGATTTGAACAAGGCTGTTGATGGGCAGAAGGCAATAGCAGAAATAACTGATTGGATAGAAGGCTCTAAGAACCCCATAGGCAAGATTACCAAGGTGTTGGGATGGCCAGGAGACAATGATGCTGAGATGGATGCCATATTGGCCGATAGTGGTTTTCCACTGGAGTTCTCCAAGGAAACTTTGGATGAATGTGCCAAGATTCCTGCCAAGATTTCCAAGAAGGATTTGGTGGCGAGAAGAGATTTCAGAGGCGTCATCACCTTCACCATCGACCCTTATGATGCAAAGGATTTTGACGATGCGCTTTCCTATAAGAAATTGGACAACGGGAACTATGAAATAGGTATTCACATTGCCGATGTATCGCACTATATCCAGCCAGATACGGCCTTGGATGAAGAGGCAAATTATCGCGGAACATCAGTCTATCTGGTTGATCGCGTAATTCCAATGTTGCCGGAAAAATTGAGCAACAACCTGTGTTCCTTGAGGCCCAATGAAGATAAATTATGTTTTTCAGCGGTCTTTGAAATGACCGAAGATGGCAAGGTGATGAACGAATGGTTTGGTCGAACCGTAATCCATTCCATTCGCAGATTCACTTATGAAGAAGCACAGGAGGTGATAGAAACAGGACTTGGCGATCTTAACCAAGAGATAAAGATCATGAACAAGATTGCCGTCAAGTTGCGCAAAGAACGCTTCAAGCATGGCGCCATTGCTTTCGAGAAACCCGAGATAAAATTCAAGCTCGATGAAAGGGGAATGCCGGTGGATGTCTATATAAAGGAGATAAAGGATTCCAATAAGCTCATTGAAGAATACATGCTTTTGGCCAACAGAAAGGTGGCGGAATTCATCGGAAAGCAAAAGGATAAGGAAGGCGAAAAAAAGACTTTTGTCTATCGTGTGCACGATGCTCCGGTGCTGGAAAGGTTGAATTCTTTTGCCGCTTTTGCAAACAAGTTCGGGTATAAGATCCAAACCAAAACGCATAAGGAAATCTCCCATTCCTTGAACAAACTCATGAACGACGTACACGGCACCAAGGAGCAGAATGTATTGGAGCAGCTCGCCATCCGAACCATGTCGAAGGCCGTTTATACCACCAAAAACATCGGGCACTATGGCTTGGCGTTCGATTACTACACCCATTTCACTTCGCCCATTCGCCGCTATCCCGATGTGATGGTCCATCGCCTGTTGGAGCATTATCTCAAGGGTGGAAAATCGGTGGACGAATCGCAATATGAAAACTCCTGCAAGCACTCCTCACACAAGGAAATGAAGGCCACCGAAGCCGAAAGAAGCTCCATAAAATACAAGCAAGTCCAGTTTTTGCAAGACAAGACAGGCATCGTTTTCGAAGGACTCATAAGCGGTGTAACCGAATGGGGAATGTATGTCGAAATCATCGAAAACAAATGTGAAGGCATGGTCCGGTTGCGCGATATGGACGATGACTTTTATGAATTGGACGAAGCGAATTACTGCCTCATCGGGTCTCGACGAAAGAAAAAATATCAAATCGGCGACACCGTTTTCGTCAAGATAAAAAGTACCGACCTGACACGCAAGCAAATCGATTTCTTCCTCATAAAGAAGCATTCCGATAGCTGATTCCCTCCATGTTCTCCCTCACTCCTAATTCCTAATTTATAATTCCTAATTCTTTTAAGGAGCCTATGGCAGGTTCTCGCATCATGGCCAGTCCCGCTATCCGCTGTAGCCGCTGCATCCCCATTGCCGACACAAAGCAGCGGGCTGCCGCTACTATCGGGGCTATGCTCTGACGGCAGGTTGCCTCGAAAAGACTTTTGA
>CAIWCG010000277.1 GCA_903911135.1 uncultured Bacteroidota bacterium | reverse complement strand
AACTGAAGATAAGTATGGCCATCCTCAAGCATGATTTCCCCTACAGGTTTAAGATTCAGGTGGTTTTTGCATTCCGGACAAATCACTTCTACTGTTTTATCCCATTTGTATTCATTTCCATTCAATTTTAAATATTCCTTGTCGGCTTTCCACCTTGCCCAATAATTGATGACTTCTTCCAATTTTATCCATCCATCCATTAATCCGCTTATTGATTTTGGATTTTCAATCAGTAGCCGTTCCTTGAAATACTTGATCAGTTCCAGCATTTCAAGCTCTTGCGGTATAAAGGCTAAGCCTAAACTATTCTCGATATTGGCCATCTTGTCTAAATTAAATTTATTATCAGCGATTATTAAAGATACAAAATTAACAAAATGCCTGGAGGGTAACTACAAGAATATCCCATTGAAAGGCTCAGAAAATAAAAACCATCCATCATTCCGATAATAAAGCTACTTTTGCCTTGTCAATGATTGTTGACATTTCTTCCTACGGATTTGTGAACCGGTAAGAGCGAAAGGGAAATTGCCACTTGCAGCAAAATCGAGTTTAATGAATCCCAATAATAATTATAAAAATAGAAGAAAATGAAAAAGACAATCATGTATTTCGTAACCTGGTTTTGGTACATCACCATGCAGCAGACAACAAATAAAATTGTTCCTGCTTTAAGAAACGTATTTCTCGCAAACAATGGGGCAAATAGAGCATTCGTTCGAAGATTTCAAGGAACAGAAAGGTATAAGGACATCAACTTTGTACTTTGTAAAATCACCTATTTCGGCAGAAACCGTGTAGGAGCAATGATCATTATGATGGGCTTGCCAAGCACCGGACATGTCATCACGGCAAGGCTGAATTTGGGCAAAACGGCTCACGACATCACCATGCAAGCCAGAAACATCAAATCAAAAATCACTGGCAATTCAAATGTAACCTTTTCCCCTGGCGAAATCGCTGCATTAGGAACCGAAATAAACACGTATGAAGATGCCCATGGTGCTGCCAAAGACTTGGCTTATGATGCCATGAACAAAACCTTGAAAAGCTATTTGGTGAGAATACAGGCTGCTGCCGATGCCAATACTTCAGGCGAACAAATCGTGATTATCCAATCTACCGGCTGCATAGTTCAGGGTGTTGGTGGCAGAAGCGAGCAAGTCTTTGATGGATTTCAAGGCATTGCCAGTGGCAGCATCGTCTTGACGGGTCCAGCCGCCTCCGGTCACGCTTTTCACGAATGGTGGTACTCTGCAAATGGAACCGTTTGGGAGCGAATTCAAGGGACGGTGGAGGCTAATACCCTCGTTACAGGTTTAATTGCAGGCCAAAACGCCTGGTTCCGTCATCAAATAATCAATTCGGAAGGCGGAACCGGTATGAGCCAACCAATCAAACTAATGGTCAGCTAATCCAATCTGTCAAACAATCCAATCTTGACATTAAAAAGTCCCGCCACCGCAGGACTTTTTTTATTGATGATAAGTAAAATCGAATCTTTACACAAGAGTCGCTATTCCCAAGCAAAGAGTCGTTATTCTTTGCAAGATAATCGTTATTCTTACGCAAAGAATAGCTAATCTCACGCAAAGAATCGTTATTCTTACGCAAAGATTCGCTATTCCCAAGCAAAGAATCGTTATTCTTTAGCAGAGAATAGCTATTCCCACACAAAGAGTCGTTATTCTTTGCGAGAGAACCGTTATTCTTTGCTTGGGAATATCGACTTTCTGTCAAAGAATGTCTCCGCCGTTTTCATTTGCCTCCTCCAAAATCACTTTTTCAACGGGAAAAGAAGGAATTGGTGGAATTGGAACCCGTAAGCATTCCAATATCATTTAAGGTTAAAATAAATGAATATATTCAGCAATGCTTATCTTTTAGAATATGGCAATGCTTAAGCGGAATGACGTGATTGATAAAATTAGGATAGAAAAATAAGTGGCAAGGCAGGAAAAATTCCTTTACATATTCCTTCTATACTGACCGCCCACTTCGAACAAGGCAGCAGTCATTTCGCCTAATGAACAATATTTTGAGGCTTCCATTAATGATTCGAAGATGTTTTTATTGGCAATGGCGGTAGTCTGAAGGTTTCGTAGAAGAACGGCAGTTTTATCAGCATAATGCTTGTGCAATTCATGGAGCATCTCTATCTGATACTGCTTTTCCTCTTCGGTAGCACGGATAACTTCTTTAGGCAAAATCGTTGGCGAACCTTTGGAAGAAAGGAAGGTATTGACACCGATAATCGGGTATTCTCCGGTATGTTTTAATGTCTCATAATACAGGGATTCTTCTTGAATAAGACCGCGTTGATACATGGTTTCCATGGCACCCAAAACACCTCCCCTTTCAGTAATTCTGTCGAACTCCGTAAGCACTGCTTCCTCCACCAAATCAGTGAGTTCTTCAATGATGAAAGAGCCTTGCAGAGGGTTCTCATTCTTCGCCAAACCAAGTTCTCTGTTAATGATTAACTGAATGGCCATGGCACGGCGAACACTCTCTTCGGTAGGGGTGGTAATGGCTTCGTCATAAGCATTGGTATGAAGGGAATTGCAGTTGTCGTAAATGGCATACAAGGCCTGCAAGGTGGTGCGGATATCATTGAAGTCAATCTCCTGGGCATGCAAGGAACGACCAGATGTTTGGATGTGATATTTAAGCATTTGAGAACGCTCATCAGCACCATACTTAAGCTTCATGGCCTTCGCCCAAATCCTTCTTGCAACTCTACCAATGACGGCATATTCAGGGTCAATGCCATTGGAGAAAAAGAAAGAAAGATTAGGAGCAAACTGGTTGATGTCCATGCCCCTTGCAACATAATATTCCACGTAGGTAAAGCCATTGGAAAGTGTAAGAGCTAATTGGCTGATAGGATTGGCACCCGCCTCTGCAATATGGTAGCCAGAGATGGATACGGAATAGAAATTTCTGATCTTTTGATTAATGAAATACTCTTGAACATCCCCCATCAAACGAAGGGCAAATTCTGTAGAAAAGATACAGGTATTTTGTGCTTGGTCTTCCTTTAAAATATCTGCTTGCACGGTGCCTCGAACGACAGCAATGGTCTCTTTCTTTATCTTTTCATAGATATCAGCAGGCAGCACTTGGTCGCCAGTAACACCCAATAGCATCAATCCTAAACCATCATTGCCTTCAGGTATTGGACCCTGGTAGGAGGGGCGCTTGGCACCTGATTTTTTATAGATGGCATCAATCCTTTTATTAACCTCGTCCACTAAGTTATTTTCCTTGATGTATAACTCGCATTGCTGATCAATGGCGGCATTCATGAAGAAACCTGTAAGCATAGCGGCAGGGCCATTAATGGTCATGCTGACAGAGGTTGCGGCATTGGCAAGATTGAAACCGGAGTATAGCTTCTTGGCATCATCCAGACAACAGATGGAAACACCTGCATTACCAATCTTTCCATAAATATCAGGACGCAAATTAGGGTCATGACCATAGAGCGTTACAGAATCGAAAGCAGTGGATAAACGCTTGGCAGGAAGTCCTCGAGAAACATAATGAAATCGTCTATTGGTTCTTTCCGGACCACCTTCACCAGCAAACATTCTGGTAGGATCTTCCCCTTCTCTCTTAAAAGGAAATACACCGGCAGTGTATGGGAATTCTCCAGGAACATTCTCTTCCAGATTCCATTTTAATAAATCTCCCCAACCCTCATATTTTGGCAATGATATCTTTGGAATCTGTGAATGAGAAAGTGATTCGTAATGGGTCTCAACTTTAATGTCCCGACCACGAACTTTGTAGGTATAGAACTTATCTTTATAGGATTGAAACTTGTCTTTCCAAGTCTCAATAATCCTTTTGTTGCGCCCATCCAACGACAATTCAATCTCATGATAAATCTCTTCCAAACCTTTGATCAAACGATCCTTATCTTCCAACTTGGAATGCTTCAAAGTATCAATGGACTTGCGGATGGCATACAATTGCTGAGCAACTTCTGCCTGTTCATTAACCCAAGAATCATACTTGCGATTGTTCTCTGAAATTTCGGAAAGATAGCGGGTACGATTAGGGGGAATGATGTATATTTTCTCTGACATTTCATCTGTAATGTGGAAATCAGACTTCAAATCAGCACCCGCTTTCTCAACCAACTTATCCATAACAGCCTTGTATAGTTTGTTCATGCCAGGGTCATTGAATTGAGAAGCAATGGTTCCAAAAACAGGAATCTTTTCATCAGGAGTTTCAAACAATTGATGATTGCGTTTGTATTGTTTCTTCACATCTCGCAAGGCATCCAAGGCACCACGTTTATCAAACTTGTTCAAGGCAATGATATCGGCAAAGTCGAGCATGTCTATCTTCTCCAATTGCGTGGCGGCACCATATTCGGGAGTCATTACATACAAGGAAACATCAGAATGTTCAATTATTTCAGTATCCGACTGGCCAATGCCTGAGGTCTCCAAAATAATCAAATCAAAAGAGGCAGCCTTCACAATATCCACCGCATCTTTTACATACCTTGAAAGAGCAAGATTCGATTGTCGAGTGGCCAATGAGCGCATGTAAACCCGAGGATTGTTGATGGAATTCATCCTAATCCTATCTCCCAACAAAGCGCCACCAGTCTTACGTTTCGAAGGATCAACAGAAATGATGGCTATAGTTTTATCTTTGAAATCAATCAGGAATCTGCGAACCAATTCATCTACCAAAGAAGATTTTCCTGCTCCTCCGGTACCCGTAATTCCTAACACTTTAGACTTTTTAGATAGATCATTAAACTTTAATGTTTCAAATTCCTTATGATTATTTTCAGCACAGGAAATCAATCGGGCAATGGCATGAGAATCCTTCTTGACCAACTCATTTACCTCCCCATTCATGTTGAAGCCGGTTGGGTAATCACACTTCATCAACATATCATTAATCATTCCTTGCAGGCCCATGGAACGGCCATCATCAGGAGAATAGATTCGTGCTATTCCATACTTTTCTAAAGCTTCGATTTCCTTTGGAAGAATCACTCCTCCACCTCCGCCAAATATCTTGATATGCTCACAACCTCGCTCTTTCAAAAGGTCATACATATACTTGAAATATTCATTATGACCACCCTGATAGGAAGTCATGGCGATGGCATTGGCATCTTCCTGAATGGCGCAATTCACCACATCGGCCACACTGCGGTCATGGCCAAGATGAATGACTTCGGCACCACTTGCCTGGATGATTCGACGCATGATATTGATGGATGCATCATGCCCATCGAACAGAGAAGCAGCAGTTACGATGCGGATATGATTCTTTGGCTTATAAGTTTCTATCGGTTCCAAAATTTTATTTGAATTATAATTAGGCTGCAAAAATATGAAAATTGTCATTAGCCGTTCTTTTCATGCTTTTTCTTGAGATTCATATTATATATAATGTCCAAGGATTGGGTTTAATGTGGTTTCTTGATGAATTAATCAAAACTTCCAAGCATTTTTATTATCCAGAAAACAGTTTGACCATTAAAAAGGATACCTATATATAATAACAGCATGGAGTTTTTCGGCCGACGAGTGCTTCAAAAACGCAAACGAGTGCTTTCCGAGGGCAAACGAGTGAAGTCGGAGGCAAAACTCTTCAAGTCGACATCGAAACCTTGAAGTCGGAGGCAAATCCCTTGAAGTCGGAGGAGAAAATCAAGGGATTGCGAGAAGAAAGCAAGGGATTGCCAAAAAACACCTTGGGATTGGAAAAATCTATCATGGCTTTGGTCTTCCACCTCTTGTCTTAAATTCATTTTAGGTCGATGATGCCTGAATTTAATGAATTGTGCCCCCATCCAAGCCTAAGTCGACAATCATTTAGGTTGAAAACGCTAAATAATAGTTTTAAAAGTGGCGATTATAGATGGATTTTGTATTTTTGCCTTCGTATTAATCATGAAAACATCGAAAAAATATACCCTCCAACTAGCTTCGCTGAATAATGGCATCCATCATTTCAAGTTTTTGGTTGATGATGCATTTTTCACCCTATTTCCGTTCAGTCCCGTCAATAATGGCGATATCGAGGTGCATGTAACGATGAATAAACAGGACCATATTCTGCTTTTCGACTTTTCGATAAACGGAACCATTAATGTACCTTGTGACAGATGCTCTGAAGATTTTGACTTGATTATTAGCGGCACCAATAAATTGCTGGTTAAGCTTGGAAATGAATATCGGGAGGAAGATGACGAAGTGATAATTATCCCGAAAAACGAATCAGAACTGGATTTTAGTCAATATATATATGAGTTCATCTTGCTGTTGGTGCCCATGAAAATCGTTCATCCTGATAATGAAGATGGAAATCCTCAATGCAATCCCGATTTATTGGAGATACTTAAAAACTATCAGCCGAAGGATAAAAGCCCTGATGAACAAGATGAAACAGACCCCCGCTGGAACAAGTTAAAGGGGTTTCACGACAATTAGAAATGGTTTTTTAAGGGTTAATCATTTGAAAACCTCCCAAAGTCATTGCTAATTATTAATTAATTTTT
>CAIWCG010000276.1 GCA_903911135.1 uncultured Bacteroidota bacterium | reverse complement strand
TCCATCAAATCAACCTGCGACTGCAATGATAATGTGATGGACGCTCCTAATTCTTTGGCTTCAAATACGCTATTCACCGATGCGAGGCGTTGGCGATAATCATCCACAAATTTTTTATCTTTATCTGTCATATCATTATTTGCGGCAAACTTTATTATAGAGTTTTTAACCAGTTCCTGCATTCCTCTACTCGTTTGTAGATGGCTTTTATCTTCTCCTCTGAACGATAGGTGGTGAATTTAACAAGCCTCTCATTTCTCGGTATATCAAAAGTCCAATCATTCAAATCCCAAATCAAATCGTAACCAGGATTCTCTTTAAGGAATAATTCAAGGTCGTAGATGTGGTTCTTTTCAATAATCTTAGCCTCGTATTTGTATTGCTCTGAATGTTCGGTATCAAGGCAATTTATCCTCCAAGCCATGCGCCGTTTTTCGTCATCAATAATGTGGGACGGGGAATTGACAAGACAATAGGCTGTTGTCCATTCATCAGCACCAGTAAGGTCAATATAACCAGTATTTTGCCAGTCATATTTAGGGTCAAGTTTATTAGATTTGAAAGGAAATGATTCCCAAGTATAAGAGCATTTGGTATCATAACCTTTTTTACACGAAACGAAATTTTCACCATCCATGATAATACCTGATTTATCAATCAAATCGGGATTGCCTGTGATATACTCATTCTCGAAACGGCGAGTATTTTTAAAGTAGGCTTTGCCATGTTCTAAGGATAGCAAGTCTATTGCAGATTCTTCCTCCTCGATTCCTTTCGTCATATACTTGGTTTCAATTTCCTTCTCGCGATTCCACGTTCGTTCGCGATGCCATAGTTTAAGATAGCTTTTGCAGGTTTCGCCCAATACCTCCGATTTGGATCTGGATTCTGTCATTATTAATCCTATTGCGGATGCTCTGATTTTAAATGTGTCCATGATTACTTACTTAATTCTTGAAATTTAGCGGCAAATATTTCGGTGTGTTCATCCTTAATATCCTTTCTCAAATCTTCCAATGCTTTTAAGGACTTACATTCTTTTATCAAAGTAGTTACCCTTGCTGATTCCCGTTGTGCGGTCTTGTCGGCTTCTGATACGGGTTCTGTTTTTAGCAAAGGATCATAATTGATAAAATCCTTTCTCGTCAAGTCTTTTCCAAACAAGCACCCCCATTTTTCAACAGCATCTTTAAAGGCATACGTTTCAGCAGCAGGCGCGCCTATTTGAACTCCATTTGCTTTAACATGGTTCCAGTCAGCAGCACCAGCACCCTTGTCTGTTTGAATCGGACAAGCCCCTATTCCTTCGTTCCATTCTGTTTCTCCGGTTATAGGATTAATAACATATACCCGTATAGTAACACACACAGAATTTGCAATGGTTTGTACTTGTTTTATCTCTACCCACCATTTTGTAAATATACGGGTCATTAGATACTCCAAACGGGCAATCGGTATGTATGGCAATTTAGTCATAGGATGTTCCAATATCCATTCCTTTGGAGGCTTTTGGTTAAGCAATACCATAAAGGCATTTTCCTTAATACTTAATTCTGTATCTTCTACCAATTCTCGCATGGTAGGTAATGGTCTTTTTGTTGTTTCGTTACTCATATCAGAACGGCAAGTCATCAGTTCCACTTGGTGTTTCAGGCATAACCTCCTCCGTTTGCGCATCTGATTTAGGAGCAGCAGCCTTGTTTTTACCAAACAACACTTTACCATTTCCTAAAAATACCTTCTTAGCTCCGGCGGTTCGCTCCTCTTTGGTCTGACCAGTAGCAACAGAAACATCCTGTCCATACTGATTAGGTTCGTCATTTACAATTATGTCTAAACTGTAATACTTTGCGCCGTTTGTATGCGGCTTGATTTTGCTTTTATCAATCTTATTCAGATCAATAGATACGTTTAAAATTTCCATTTTTATATAATTTATTTGTTAAATTTCTGTGATTATAGTTTTGAAATCTCGCCTTTCGCCCAAGTCTTAAAACCTTCTAATTTAGCTTTAATATCTTTCTCAATAGCAAAAGCCTCATCAGAAGTAACGCCGGATGTTACCCAATTACATTCAGACAACGCTTTCAATAACTTATCCTTTTCAGGGGCTTTTGCAGCCTTCGCAGCCGCCGCTTTGTCGGCTTTTTCTTTGGCAATCCTGTCCGCTTCTACCTTTGTAGCCGCTTCCTCATCCGCTTTAACTTTTGCCTCCAATGCAGCAGTCTTTTTACGTTCCTCTTCAAGAACCTTATCGGCTTCGGCTTTGATTCGTGCCGCCTCCTTTGCATCGGAATCTTGTTGGGCTTTCAGTTTTGCAGCCGCTTCTTCACGTTCTTTTTGCAGTAACGCATCAGCATCAGCCTTTAACTTTGCCGCCAAGTCGTCAGCCGCTTTCTTTTCAGCCGCTACTTTAGCACGTTCAGCCTCCAATTCTTTCTCTTTAGCATCCGCTTCGGCTTTTAATTGGGCATTCTCATCTTCAATCCTTTTACGCTCAATAGCATCGGCGGCTTCCTTTGCAATACGGGCTTCTTCAACAGCTTTCTCATCAGCGATTTTCTTTTCATAAGCTAATTGGAAACCTAAAATTGTGGTGTTCCAAACATCATCAGCCATTGCGCCAAGATTCATTAATGAAACATCAACTCCGAACTTTGCCGCCTCCAAATTGCGTTCGGTTTGCAATGCTGCAATACGGGCTTTCTCGGCGATCTCGCGTTTCTTCTCCACCTGTACAAAGATTTCTTCATCAAGCATACAAGTAGTTTTGATCAAGTTCCAAGCCGCTTGCTCCACGTTCGCCCGTAACTGATACCCTTTCTTTCTTTCCTCCTTCACCCCTTCCGATCCGGTGCGAATCTTTACCGTCCTTAATCGCAAATCCCTTGCAATTTTTTCATCCAACAAAGAAGGATTTTCAAAGTTTATTTTCTTTGCCTCCTCCTTGATTTTTGCCATTTCCTCAAAATACGGCAAATAGGATTGTTTGATTTTTTCCGCCTCACTTAATTCAATATTTGAATCGGTCAGGATTTTTGTTAATTCGGTACTTTCAACCGCCTTGATTTCTTCAACCAAGATTACTACATTGTTTTCAGATTCTGTCATATTATTAATTATTAAATTGTTATACTTTTTCTTCTGGTTCCGGCTGCCATTCCTCAACGAATTTCATCAATTCTTTGAAGGGTTTGTTTTTATTGACAACTTCTTCATCGAATGCCAACTCCTCCCAGATGTCCTTAAATGGGATGTCGGGAAGGGTTTTGTTTTTCTTAATCTCACCTTCGGCGTATTTTAGTACCGCTTCTTTGGTGATCGTTTTCCTAATTTGTTCTTTTTTCATGAATTATATAATTATTGATTTAATTGTAATCCCCTCCTCTTTCATCTCAATGGTTACTTCGCATTCTTCGGTAATTTTTAGAGTGGATTGCCATAGACCTAACAATTCTTCTGTCGTTTTTATTGTCCTACTGTCGTTGTGCATATAAAGCCATTCGCCTTTGTTTATATCTCTACCAAACTCATCATTTGCAATTTTATAATCATAACAAATTTCTCCGCACCATTCTGCAAACTCAATCATATCCTCTTTTGTGAAAGTGTCACGCTTGGCGTTGATAAAATCCATAACACAATTTGAATATCTACCATCCCTTGATGCTGATGGAATGTCTTTATAAATACTGAAAGCGTATTCCATCGCTTCCTTATTAATTTTCGCCTCTCTCCACATATTGTAGAGTTGGTCGGTGTTGAGGATTTTAGGGAGGTCATTTCTGAACGATGTTGCAATTACTTTTCGTTGACAATTTTTCCATAATAAAAATTCATCAATATCTTCAATATGACATATATTACTATGATCGTCCAAAAAACTTTCTTGCATCTCTAATTTCTCATCCGAAGTTACCACATAACCGTTTGGGGTCGTAATAAGTGTATAATTTTTATTTTCCATATTTATTATTGTATTTTATTTTTTCAACTGTACTAACAGAAATATTAAATAAGTCCGCAATTACTTTATATTTAACTTTATTGTTAATCATTACTACGATACTTATTTTGTCTTTATTTGTTAATTTTGTACCGCTGTTCTTTTCACCTACACATGCTCGGTTTTTACTCATCATGTCTTGTGTATTTTCCTTAGCCGTTCCCCACCAGAGATTCGATTCCCAATTATGCCAAGGAATATCATTTTTATGACAAGTTAATGGCTTATTTAATGGATTCTGAATATAAGCATTTGCAACCAACATAGAGACAGCCATACTTTTTATGCTTCCGTCCTTTGATATAATAACAGTAACTCTTTTATACCCCGATTTTCTTCTAAATTGTGATATAATTTTAGTTTTTAAACGCTTGTCAAAATTATCATTATTTCTTCTAATATCAATCTTGCGACCTAATGACTTTAATCGCCCAAGATTGCTAATTTGGTAATATCCTTCATAACCAGTAACATCTTTCCAAATTTCGTGTATGGTTTCACCATCAATTTCTACCTCTAAATCCTCTAAGGATAAGCATTTCCAAATTTCTTCTTTGTCTATTTTCATAGTATTAAATATATTAGAGTTCCCTCCACGAGCGGTGTCTAAGCCTACCAATGAAGGTTGCTCGCTTCGGGAACTGTGAATATTTAATCTGTTACTCATTTGGTAGTTTTACTTAGACGGTGCAAATATAGTAAATTTTTGGATAATAAAAAATTGTAAGATCAAGTTTTGTTCTCATTTCAGATTATATGAAACATTAATACTTCGGCGCAGTCCTCCACAGTTGCAAGTGCCGTTTGCTTGCAGTCACC
>CAIWCG010000275.1 GCA_903911135.1 uncultured Bacteroidota bacterium | reverse complement strand
CCTCGATGAGTTCGAGAAATGGATTTGCAACGCTGCAAATCGACTTGAGATTCGCAACGAGACGATATGTAACGTTGCATACCCCCTCGTTGCATCCAATGTGGTCGTGTGCAAGATTTCGAACCCCTTCGTTGCATCCAATGTGGTCGTCATACACATTTCGAGCCGCCTCGTTGAACAATAATAAGCCATAATCCAGCTTTCGGATACCCAAACAGAACCAAACGACCTCATAAGCAGGCTGTTATATATAGGCATCAAGAAAAAATATACCCCAAAAACTTCATTTTCTCCTCCCAGTTTACATTTTGCAAATAAGAAATTATGGTTTTACCGATTGAAAAGTATGGTGATTTTGTTCTTTATTCAAGCATTTATAGATAATTGCCCACCTTCGGGCTATCATCAATAAAGCATCATTAAAAGAAAAATGGCCTTGAGAACAATCATTCCCAAGGCCATTTCAGCTTACTTTTAGGATTGCCTATTGGTCTTTCTGGTCGAAGAAATAATCTATCAGCTTATAGATTTGTTCTTTTTTGATGCCACCATTGCTGTCGAAGAAGGAGTCGATAGCCTTCGATATTTCAGTCGAATCGATGATATAATCCTCGTTTATGTCAAACACTCGAAGCTCTTCAGGGATACGGTTTACGGTAATCAAATCAGTGCCATAATCAGATGGAAGTGCCACACCATCTGCATCAACACGAGCATCTTTTGGGCTGTTTGGCTCCTTGTCCAAGTAGTCGAGAATGCCGTCGCCATCCGAATCCAATGGGCAACCGTGCTTGTCAACCGGAACGCCCTTTGGAGTTTCTGGGCAAATATCATCAATATCAGGAACGCCATCACCATCTGAGTCAATGGTTTCCATGCCCTTATAATCCACATCCTTATACCGTGCTTGGTTGTGGCCTTTCGGGCCGGCACCGAAATCATAGTTCAAAGTGATGGCCGAAAACAAATAATTGTCATAAGAATGGTTTCCTGTGAACTGATTCACCTGAACATAATCAATCTGGTTGGTCATCGTCATGTTGAAAGTGGTTTGCAGGCGGACAAAAATGTTTGGTGTCATTTGGCATTTAAATCCTATTTGCAATGGGATGAACAAGGAATTGCCACTTCCCACTTCGGTTTCGTAGGTATAGTCCCTATCCATTTGCACTGCCGTCAGCGTATTTGATTCGGCTTGAGGCAAGGTGCGGATGGAACCGTCGTTCCAATAGTTATACCGCACTCCATTGGCATCCAGCAAATCGCTTTTGGTGGTGTAGCTGAGATATCCCAACCCAATGCCAACGAATGGCGTCACCAAAGCTTTCTTGTTTTCATCCTTTGGGCAGAAATTATATCGCAACATCAAAGCCTCGGTAAAGAGGCGCGATTTGAAGTTCAGGTTTCTGTCTATAGTGTTCTCTTCGCCATAAACATTGCCACCCATGAAGTAGAAATCAAGACCCCAATTCCTGTTGAAATTTTTCTGAACATCTATTTGGTATCCAGCCTTGAATCGCCATGGTTCGGATGCTTTCTTGTAGCCTATGTCGCCATAATAATTCAACATTCCAACCCCTAAACCGACTACGATTTTCGGGTGTTTAGGAGCAGCTGTATCTTCTGCTGCCTCTGCTTGGGCGCGTAAATTCGTGTTGATGAAAAGCCCAAAGGATAGAATTAATAATAGTTGAGTAAATGATTTAAGTTTCATAATCTTTATTTTTATTTTTTTATTGACCTGCTAATTTTAATGCTTCTTGCAATGGAATGCGTGCTCCGTTGTTATAAGACACGATGAAGGCACCTTCTGCCCCTGATGAACGGACTTTGTCCCTATAATCTTTGGCATCGGAGAATTTGGAATAATTGCCCACCGTATATTTGTAAACGCCATCTATCTGCTCTGAATATATTTCTTCGGCGATGCTGTATTTTTGTTTTAGGTAACCTTCAGAGCCAGCATTTTGTCCAGCACCTACCTGTACTCTAAATACAATACCATTGGCTGCTTTTGGGGCCACAGGTGCTTCAACAGGTTTTGGGGCAGGCTTTGCTACAGGAGCAGGTTTTTCTATCGGAGGTGGAACTGGCTTTTCCATTTCTTTTGCAGGAGTATTTTCTACTACTGGGGCAGTAACCTTTTCCACCTCCTTTACAGGCGCTTTTTCAGGTTCTTTCTCTGCAACTTTTTCAACAACCTTTTCAGGTTCCTTTGCTGGAGTTTTTTCCTCTACTTTTGGAGTTTCAGCAGTTGCTTTTGTTTCAGCAGGGGTAGTCACTGCTCCACTAGCAGAGGAGCTGATTTCAATTGCCGTTGGTAGAACCGTAATCTTTTTGGTATCATTGCCTTCAATATAGCTGAAGCTTCCAGAAATGGATTTCGGACCAGCAGCAAAATTATCAACCTTTACCTTATATGATATGGTGAATTTTGCATCCGCCGGCAAAGACATCCAAATCAATTTTACCCTTTGTTTGTCGAAGCTGAAAGTAGCCGATTTGCTATCAATGGCAGTAGCCGTGAACCCATCAGGAAGTTCTTCCTGCAGTTTGGCAAAGCCTGATGTGCTTCCCTTTTCGATATTCACCTCTACAGTAAATTCACTTCCTGGTGCTGCCGTTGCAGGCATCTTTTGTGATACATTTATAGATTGTGAAAAACCCATTTGCGTGAGCCCTATCAAACCTATTCCTACTAGAATTTTTGTCGCTTTATTCATATTTATAATTTATCTATTAATGTTGTTCAAAGAAATAATCAATCAGTTTGTTTATCATGGAAACGGAATATCGCTTGTCGCCATTGAACAAGGCATCGATGGCTGCATTGATTTCTTGGGTAGAAATTTTTCCATCATTGTTTGTATCTGCCACCTTTAAGTCGGAAGGGATATTGTTTGATGATGGAACAGGTGTGGTGGTGGTAGTTTTTGCCGAATTGCCTGAAGGATTCGATTTTGGTTGTATTTTTGAATTCTTGGCGCTCGAATAATAGGAATCATCATCAGGGGTGGCAGTGGCCTTTTTTCCTGGTGCCGTTCCGGTGGTAGTCAAGCCAAAATTATAATGAAGGGAAACATTGGTATAGAGGTACGCATCGTTGGATAATCCGCTCATTCCGGTTCCTGCTACATAATCGATATAATGTGTCATCGTCAAGTAATAGGTTGCTTTCAAATCAACTGAAAGTTCTGGAACCAGCTTGAAGGCAACACCAATTCCTATGGGTATGGCAAACGAGGTTTGGCTGTAATTCAGGTTTTCGGTAGATAATGCCAAGGAATGCAAATCGGTTTCATATTTATGGTCCATAGGCAAGGGAACTCCCGCAGGACCAATAGTATCCAATTGCCTGATATTTCTAACGGAACCGTCATTCCAGTAATAATAGTTTTCGCCATTGGCAGCTATCATGTCGGAGGAACTTTTGAAGGTAAGATAATGAAACCCTATACTGACATAAGGAGCCACCATGGAACCGATCGGCAAAATGACATCGTTGTCGAAATGGTAGGTGACATTGAGGCCGATGCTCATGATGTCGGATTGAAAATTATTGTTTGCCGTCAATGATCGTTCGTTTTTCTGCAATTGCCCTCCAAGATATTCCAAGCCGATGCCAAAACCTTGCCCTACCAATTCCTCAAAACCGAAATTATAACCCAATCTGTTGTCGCTGAAAATGGAGAGCTTTTGCACCTTGCCTATGTTTCCATCGAAGCCCAATACCCCTACGCCACCATAGATTACAGGCTCATAACCCTGTTCATAAGTAACCTGTGCTTGGCTCAACCGGATGGTCGAAAACATGTATATCATCATCATCGAAAATAATATAAAGAAGCGTTTTGGGTAGGCCATTTTGATATTTTTAGACTGACAAAAATATAAAAAAACATAAAAATCAAGAATTTTGTTAAAAATAATAATTATTTTTTGTTGTTCAATGTTTCCCCAATCATCAAATTATTCCCAATTCCCACCTTAAAATCCTTAAATATTATCCCTATTAATGGCAACCATGATTTCATGATCAAGGCATTGGTTTTATTGGTTCCTGCTCATCAAAAGCTCCATAATCATCAATTCTAACAAAAAGCGTTGCTATATATATATAAGGAGTGCTTGATTGGTTTTTGGGTAAAGTTACATGTTGTTTTGCAATCGCACGTGTACTTTTGGCCAAGACAACAGTTTTGACACAATCTACACGTGTATTTTAGCCAAAACAACAGTTTTGACTCATTCCACACGTGTACTTTTAGTCAAGACAACAGTTTTGACACGATCTACACGTGTACTTTCAGTCAAAACAACAGTCTTGACACAATCTACACGTGTGTTTTGCCCGAAACAACAGTTTTGATCCAATCCACACGTGTAGTTTGGGCTGAGACTACAGTTTTGATTCAATCTACACGTGTGATTCAAGTTTTTTCTTAAATTTTGAGTAGATTTGAATAATTACCAATCGCCATAAAACTAAATTATTTACCATCGACCCCATAAAAAATACCATAATATCTGTTTAAAATCATTTTAATGGCAAATGTTGATAAAAAAATAGAGGGTGTTGACAAAAAATGTGCTTTTTATTTGGTATGATGTCAAAAAAATGTTTTAGATTTGCCCCCGAAGTAAAAAGTATTTACAGTCATTAATAATATAAACAATATAATAACAACAACATGGCAATCATCAGATTTAAAGCGTTAGAAAACATCATGCACCGCACTCCGGTGAAGGTAGTGGCACCTGGAAACAACGTTTCCGAGTACTTTGGCTCCAATGTGTTCGACAAGGACACGATGAGCAAATTCTTATCGAAAGAACCATATAACAGCGTTATGTCGGCAGTGGAAAGTGGCCAGCAGATAGACAGAAAAGTGGCTGAACAGGTGGCTGCCTCGATGAAAACATGGGCTACCGGAAAAGGAGCCTCTCATTATACGCATTGGTTTCAGCCGTTGACAGGCAGTACGGCAGAGAAGCATGATGCATTCTTTGATTTGAATGATAATGGAAAAGCCATCGAAACATTTTCGGGCAGCGCATTGGTTCAGCAAGAGCCAGATGCTTCGAGTTTCCCTAACGGCGGCATCAGAAACACATTTGAAGCACGAGGATATACGGCTTGGGATCCAAGTTCTCCTGCCTTCATCATGGAAAGTTCGTCGGGCAAAACGCTTTGCATCCCCACCATTTTTGTTTCTTATACCGGCGAAACCTTGGATTATAAGGCTCCTTTGCTGAAAGGACTTCATGCCTTGAATGAAGCGGCGGTACCGGTTTGTCAATACTTCGATAAAAATGTCACCCGTGTTTTCGCCACCTTGGGAATAGAGCAGGAATATTTCTTGGTTGATTCGGGATTATATAATGCCCGACCAGATTTGGCCATGACGGGCAAAACCCTGTTTGGCCATTCTCCTGCAAAAGGACAACAGCTGGAAGACCATTATTTTGGAAGTATTCCAGAACGTGTTTATGCTTTTATGGTGGATTTCGAGATAGAATCCTTTAAGCTGGGCATTCCATTAAAGACCCGACATAATGAAGTGGCGCCAAGTCAGTTCGAATGTGCTCCTGTTTTTGAAGAGATAAATTTGGCGGTAGATCATAACCAGTTATTGATGGATTTGATGGGCAAGGTAGCCAGACGACATAACTTCGAAGTGCTGCTGCATGAGAAACCATATGCCGGTATTAATGGTTCGGGCAAACACAATAACTGGTCGCTATGCACCAACACAGGAAAGAATTTGTTGTCGCCAGGAAAAACTCCAAAAACCAATTTACAATTTCTTACTTTCTTTGTCAATACCATAAAGGCGGTTCACGATAATGCCGATTTGATGAGAGCCAGCATTGCGTCAGCCGGCAATGACCATCGACTAGGAGCAAATGAAGCACCACCAGCAATCATGTCCATCTTTTTAGGCTCTCAAATGTCATCTATTTTGGATGAGATAGAAACTAAAGTGACGAAAGAGAAAATGACGCCGGAACAAAAAACTGATTTGAAACTCAATATCGGCAAGATACCGGAAATTCTTCTTGATAATACAGACCGAAACCGTACTTCGCCATTTGCATTTACAGGCAATAAATTCGAATTCAGAGCAGTAGGTTCATCGGCCAATTGCTCTTCTTCCATGGTAGTTTTAAATACCATAATGGCCGATCAATTGAAGAAATTCTGTGTTGAGGTCGATGCATTGATAGCCAAGGATGTAAAGAAGGATGAAGCCATTTTGCGAGTGTTGCGATCATATATCGTTTCATCAAAGAAAATCAGATTCGAAGGAAATGGGTATGGAGATGAATGGGTAAAAGAAGCTGAAAGTAGAGGATTGTCGAACATCAAGACAACTCCACTTGCCTTGGATGCCTTTGTATCAAAAAAGACAAAAGAAATTTTCATTGAAACAGGTGTATATACAGAGCGCGAGATTGAGGCCCGCCATGAAATATTGCTTGAAACTTATGTAAAGAAAATACAGATAGAATCAAGGATGTTAGGAGATTTGGCATTGAATCATATTCTACCAACGGCTATCAAATATCAGAACCTATTAATCTCAAATGTGGAGGGATTGAAGAACATAGGCCTGGAAAAAGAGACTTATAACACTCCTATTCTAATGATTAAGGAGATGTCGGAACACATTTCTCAAATAAAAAAATTGGTTGATGCCATGATTGAAGAAAGAAAAAAGGCAAACAAGATAGAGCATGCAAAACCAAAAGCAGTAGCCTATTGCGACAAAGTCGTTCCATTTTTCGAATCCATTCGTAATCATGTAGATAAGTTGGAATTAATGATTGATGATGAAGCATGGCCACTACCAAAATATAGAGAATTGCTCTTTATTAAGTAACATTAATTGTGAATTGTTAAGGGTTAATATAGGACAGATTTGACCTTCTATGTTTAAGATTAGCAAAAATATTTTGCGAATAATTTTGTTATTTCAATAATTATTTGTTTTTTTGCCACTGCAATTAAAAATGATATTCGTAAAATAAATCTGAAAAAAATACACCCTATGAAATTAAAATTAACCAATTTCTTTATTGTGCTCCTTATCGCAGGTTCGGCTTTGGCACAATCAAGCGCAACTAAATCAGCCGATGTTGAATATGACAAGCAAAATTATTTTGAGGCGAAAGACCTCTATAAAAAGGCTTATACAAAAGAAAAGGATAAGGCAATAAAAACTGAAATCCTTTTCAAAATTGGTGATTGTTATCGAATGTTACTAGATAACAAGAATGAAATTCAATGGTTGGAAAAGGCAATCAAGGCAAAATATCCAGATCCTATTGCTTTGTTATATTTAGCCCAAGCGCAAAAGATGTCTGGTAAATATGCAGATGCTACAGTTACCTTTAACAAGTACAAAGCTGCTGTTCCTAGTGACAACAGGGGAGAGTTGGGCGCACAGAGTTGTGAATTGTCTGCAAAATGGATTCAAAAGCCTACCCGTTATTCAGTAAATAACATGGTTGGAATCAATTCTAAATTTTCTGATTTTGCAACATGTTATGCAAAAAAGGATTTAAAGGTTGTTATGTTCACTTCTAACCGTCAAGAATCCCTTGGTAATGCTGTGGATGAAGGAACAGGGAGCAAATTCTCGGATATTTTTGAAACATCACTTGATAGAAAAGGAAAATGGAGTACTGCTAAAGCACTTCCTGCTCCCGTAAATTCTCCGATGAATGATGGAGCATGTTGTTTTGATAAAAAATACACTGAAATGTTTTTCACACGTTCCTTAAATATGAAGGGTAAAGTAAGGTCTAAATTATTTGTAACAAAAAGAAGGGGTCAAACTTGGGACGAGCCAACTTCGTTACCTTTCTGTAATGATGATAGCTCAAGTTATGGACATCCAAGTTTGTCTCCTGATGGAACAACATTATTTTACACATCTGATATCCCTGGCGGACAAGGAGGATTTGATATTTATTTTTCAAAATACGACAAGGCTAAAAAAGCATGGGGAGATCCAGTTAATTGCGGACCAAATGTAAATACCGACCGTGATGATCAATATCCATTTATTCGATCAGATACTGTTTTATATTTTTCTTCTTATGGTCACTTGGGTATGGGAGGTTTAGATATATATCGAGCAGTTTTAGCTGATGGTGCTTGGGGAAATGTTACCAACATGAAATACCCTATTAATTCACCTGCCGATGATTTTGCAATAGTTTTTGAAGATGAGAAAAGGGAAAGTGGTTATTTAAGTTCAAATAGAGATGGTGGAAAAGGTAGTGATGATATCTATTCATTTTATTTGCCTCCTATCGTACTTACACTTAAAGGTGTAGCACGTGATAAAGATAACAACAATGAAATTCCTGACGCAAAGATTGAAATGGTTGGAAGCGATGGAAGTTCAGTTAGTGCGGTTACTGATAAGTCTGGTGGATATAAATTTGATAGTGCTCAATTTCATCCAAATGTTATTTATAAGTTAGCTGCATCCAAGAAGGATTATTTGGGAGATAAGGGCGAAGAATCAACAATGGGTCAAGAATTATCAAAGGATTATATTCATGATTTCAAATTGAAATTTGTAAAAAAACCTATAGTATTGCCAAATGTTATGTACGTATTTGATCAAGCTACATTGATTGACGTTTCTTTCCCTTCATTGGATACTTTAGTGAAGGTGTTAAATGATAATCCTACAATCACGATTGAATTGGATGCCAATACAGATGCTCGAGGTGATGCCGATTACAATAAAAAACTGTCTCAAAGAAGAGCTGACACTGTTGTTATGTATTTAATCCAGCATGGCATTGATTCTGCAAGATTAAAACCTGTTGGAATGGGAAAATCAAATCCTAGAACTTTAACAGAAGATGTTACTGCAACAGGAGTATATAAGGGAAAGGAATTGAAACCTGCCCATTTCAAAAAAGGTGATTATTTGACAGAATCATTTATTGCCAAATTATCATCTGAAGACGAAAAAGAGGCAGCGCATCAATTAAACAGAAGAACTGAAGTTAAGATTCTTACACAAAATTATGTACCAAAAGGTGGTATTGCTCCACAACAAGAAGTTCCAAAAGAAACTCCAAAAGAAGCACCAAAAAAAGATGCTCCTAAGAAGGACGCTCCAAAGAAAGATACTCCTGTTAAAAAGGATACGAAGACTACACCAAAGAAAAAATAGCTAGTCAGATAATATTTCAAGAAGCATTCTGTTCAAAAAACAGAATGCTTTTTGCATTATATCAATAGAATGAAAAACGATAATAGATATAATCAAAGAGGAGTCTCTGCATCAAAGGAAGATGTGCATCAGGCCATAAGCAAACTTGACAAGGGTTTGTTCTCGAAAGCATTCTGTAAAATAATCAAGGATGTTGCTGGTGGTGATGATACATATTGCAACATTATGCATGCTGACGGTGCAGGAACAAAATCATCCTTGGCATATGCTTATTGGAAAGAGACTGGAGACTTGTCGGTTTGGAAAGGAATAGCGCAAGATGCGATAGTCATGAACATAGATGACTTGCTTTGCGTTGGAGCAATTGACGACATTATGCTTTCATCGACAATAGGCAGAAACAAGAACCTTATTCCTGGCGAAGTAATATCTGCAATCATCAATGATGCGGAAGAATTCATCGAATCAATGAGAAACCACGGAATCAATATAGTTTCTACTGGTGGCGAAACTGCTGATGTAGGCGATTTGGTTCGGACAATCATTGTTGACTCCACCGTGTTTTGCAGGATGAAACGGGAGGATGTAATAACCAATGAAAAGATTCAGGACGGTGATGTTATCGTAGGCATGGCTTCTTTCGGCAAGGCTACATATGAGGAAGAATATAATGGCGGAATGGGAAGCAATGGACTGACCTCTGCCCGACATGATGTGTTTAACAAGTCTGTAGGAAACAAATATCTTGAAACATTTGACAATACCATTCCTGCCGATTTGGTTTATAGCGGAAACATCAATCTCACCGATAAGATAAAGATTGATGATGGATATATGGATGCAGGCAAGTTGGTTTTATCGCCAACGCGGACTTATGCCCCCATCTTCAAAAAGATTTTTGAGCAGCATAGAAATAACATCCATGGGCTGATTCATTGCAGTGGCGGAGCCCAAACAAAAGTGCTTAGTTTCATCGATAATCTACACATCATCAAAGACAATATGTTCGATACGCCTCCTTTGTTCAAACTTATACAAGAGCAGTCGGGCACAGGCTGGCAAGAGATGTACAAGGTTTTCAACATGGGTCATAGAATGGAAGTTTATATCGCTCCTGAATATGCCGAGGAAATCATTTCCATTTCCAAATCATTCAATGTAGATGCAAAAATTATCGGAAGAGTGGAGGCATCAGACAGAAAGAAAGTCACCATCCGATCGCAATATGGAGAGTTCGTTTATTAGCGTTCTCATCTATTGCAAAGCATCCAATAAAATAGATCATTAGTTTTAAAAATAAGATAAAATGTTAGATAAATTAGAAGCGATTGAAACCCGCTGGAAAGAAGTTGAAAAGGAGTTGATAGACCCTACCGTGATGGAAGACATGAAGCGCTATGCCACGCTGAACAAGGAATACAAGGACCTGAAGGTGATTGTGGACGAGTATCACATCTATCGAAATGTGATGAGCAACATAGAGAGTGCGAAGCAAGTGCTGGCAAACGAGAAGGATGAAGAATTCAGGTTGATGGCCAAGGAAGAACTCGATGAATTGACAGCCACACAAAACAAGATGGAAGAGGAAATCCGCTTGATGCTCATTCCGCAGGACCCTGAAGACAGCAAGAATGCCATTGTCGAAATCCGTGCAGGTACAGGTGGCGATGAGGCCAGCATCTTTGCCGGCGATTTATACCGGATGTATCAACGATATTGCGACAACAAAGGATGGAAGACCGAGCTGATGGACATGACCGAAGGCACCATGGGTGGCTACAAGGAAATCATCATCAAGGTGATGGGCGACAAGGCTTATGGCCAGATGAAATACGAGTCGGGAGTGCATCGTGTGCAGCGGGTGCCTGATACCGAAACCATGGGTAGGGTCCATACCTCTGCCGCTACGGTGGTGGTGATGCCCGAAGCCGATGAGTTCGATGTGGATCTCAAGGAAGGGGATATCCGCAAGGACACTTTTTGTTCCTCTGGGCCAGGCGGACAGAGTGTAAATACCACCAAGTCGGCCATACGGTTGACGCACATTCCTACCGGCATCATCGTGCAGTGCCAGGACCAGAAATCGCAGCTGCAGAACTATGTGAAAGCTCTGGAAGTCTTGCGTTCACGCATCTATGAGATAGAGCTGAACAAGCGCATGGAAGAGAATTCGAAGAAGCGCAAAACGATGGTTTCTACCGGAGACCGTTCAGCAAAAATCAGAACCTATAACTACCCGCAAAGCCGTGTGACGGACCATAGAATAGGCATCTCTAATTATAACTTGCCTAACTTTGTGGATGGCGACATACAGGATTTCATCGATGCCTTGCAGTTGGCCGAAAACGCCGAAAGACTCAAGGAAGGCGTGAACTAAATCGCACATTCATTATTTGAAAAGGATTACCGATTCATTTATTTGCTGTTATTGGTTTTGTTTTGAGTGTTCTTGGAAAATCATGTGCTGTTCTTGAGGAATGAGTGACTGTTCCTAGAAAATCATGAACTGTTGTTGAGGAATGAGTGACTGTTCTTGGGAAATTGGAAGCTGTTGCTGAGAAATGAGGTATTGTTCTTGGAAAATCATGGACTGTTCTTGGGAAATTGGGGGCTGTTCTTAAGAAATCATGGAATGTTCTTGAGAAATGAGTGACTGTTCTCGGGAAATTGGGGACTGTTCTTGGGAAATCATGAACTGTTCTTGGGAAATTGGGGACTGTTGTTGAGAAATGAGGGACTGTTCTTGGGAAATATGGGGCTGTTCTTGGGAAATTGGGGGCTGTTGTTGAGAAATCATTGAATGTTCTTGAGGAATGAGGGACTGTTCTTGGGAAATATGGGGCTGTTCCGGAAATGAGGGGTGTGTTCTGAATATTATGGTGCGTTCTAAAACATTAAAACACCTGATTTCAACTATAAAGCAGGGTGAATGCTTAGATTAAGGCTAATTTTTTCGTTTATAAACTCTAATATAATCTATGTCGAAACTATTTGGCAAGGGGGTGCTTGCATCGGCATCGCCAGAAAAGGAGCCGCCTAAAGAAAGATTAACAATAATGTACATTCGTTCTTGTGGAATGCTCGATTCGGATTGAAAAACCAGTTGGTCGTCCAGATACCACTTGATTATTTTCGGATCCCATTCAACTGCAAAAACATGGAAGTCTTTTGATAAATCTGGTCCATTGATGGTAATCGTATTTTGTGCATCCCTCCCGGCTTTGTCCTTAAAATGATTGCTCATGTGGAGGCCTTCGGGATGTTGGCCGCTTATTTCAAAAATATCGATTTCAGGAGGCCATTTGCCAAACGGCATTAGCCAGAATGCTGGCCAAAACCCTTTGCCATACGGAACTTTGCTTCTGATTTCAAAATATCCATATTGCTGGGCAAAGCTCTTTGAAGTATTCAATAATCCTGATGTATAATAAAATTGTTTCTGAATAGGATTGTAATTTGCATCATATACCGTTCCCATTACCGTATCGCGTTTGGCAATGATATGAAGCATTCCATCAAAGATTTTAAATGCCGAATCGATAAAGTACTGCTGGTTTGGGCTATTGGCGGTTTGGCCCCAGTTAGCCGCCTCCCATACATTTTTATTTAATGATGAATCATTGAATTCTTCACTGAAAGTAAGGACGTAATCATCTTTAACATCCTTCTTGCATCGGATGAACAAACCGAAAAAAATCAGGAGAAAGATGGTTTTATTTATGTTTGTATAAATCATAAGCCTTGGTGTCTAAATCCATTTTTTCATAATTATCCATAATGCTGTTAGTGCAGTTTTTAGGTGTAAGATAATAGGCACATTGTTCTTTATTCTCCAAGCTGATTCTGGAATATCTGATGAAATAGGCATGAGCTTTCCAGTCTTCCATATATACATCAGGGCAAAAAGTAATGGTTGTGTTTTTAGGAATTATTTTATTGAATTCCTTCATGTCGTTTAGAATATCCTTGTCTCGTCTTGGTTTCCCTATTTGCATTATCGAGAATATCAGAGAACCAAATAAAAGAACGAGCGTTATCATCTTGAAGATTCTATATGATCTTGTGTTGACATTTGAATTTTTCTGCAAAAGCAAAACAAATCGACCTGACAATATTGATATGGATAAAATCAAAAATGGAATGGCTGTAATCAAATAATAACCAGCTTGTTTTGGACTGATGACGATAGGTAACGAACCCGATAACCCAATAAGCAGGAAGAATAGGATTTCTTTTGAGAACTGTTCATCTTTTGGAAGTGAATATCGTTTTGCTTTTATAGTAATGAATAACAAGAGACTTATTGCTAGAACTGGAATAAATTCCTTAAGCATCTTTATGATTATATAGAGGTTTTTACCTTCTGTTACTTCTCTTTTTCCTTCGATGCTTTTGAGTATTTGATTATTATAATAGATGGAAAAAAAGGTTTTCGCCTCATCATTGAACATTATGAACATGGCCGTAATCGAGATGGGGATGACAATTAAAATTAAGGTATAAAATATACTTTTCCAATTGGAACAGTTTTTAAAAATCAAACAATAAACAAGGGGCGTTATTATAGGGAACAGACCAACAGGTCCTTTTGATAGGAATGCCAAGAATATGAATATCCCTGCAAGCAGATGGCATAATATTAAATTTCTGTTTTGTTCCAACGCAACGATTATAACATATACAGCAGCCAAATCGAAAACTGCCATGGTATTTTCAAGCATATTATTGGTGTAGGACCAACCAACAACTGGTGTAATGAACCACAGCAATATGGGAAACCAGGCAAGTTGCGCCATATCAGAATCATTTCTGAAAATCTTTTTCCAAATCAATAAAATAAAACCTGCACAAAGAATAAACATCATCAATGAATACAATCTTTCAACAAATAAATGATCACCAAAAAGTTTAAAGAAAATTGCTTGCATACCAAATGCCATTGGCGGATTGTCGTTATAAAACAATGCAATGGTTTTGGAATATTCAAGATGCCAGAAATGTCCAGTATCATAAGCAAGATTTCTTGAAACGGCACTGTTTATAATTCCATCCAAAAACATTCCATCCTGCAATAGAGGCATTATGATTAAAATTACAAATGTTGTAATTACTAAATACCAAAAGGGTAATTGTTTCTTATTTAATATCATATTCCAATCCGGTTTTAAAGGCGTTGCTGTGCAGCATGTTATTGAAGATACTTCCATTTGAATATTTTCCATTCAATTCAGGATGTCCGCTTACATTGGTTTCGCTCGTATAATTATACAAATCCATTCCGGTACAAAGTCCTTGGTTTAAAAACAAGTTTTTAAAAACCTTCAATTTAAAACCTAAACCAGCATGCAATCTTATCGTCTGAATCGTACTTTTGAAATCGACATCATAATAGACTGTCGGCATGTATTCCATTGATTGATTATAGCCGTTCGTTTGATGGAAATAGGCTATGTCAGCCAAAAAATAGAACTTGAATGACTTTGAAATCATACGAGGACTATAATGATAAGAACCTAAAACTCCCCAAAATTTAACTCCTTGTTTGTTATTATATATCCACCAAACAGGACCCAGAGAAAACAAAGATTGATTTTTAATAATTGTTCCTTGGGTGGTCAGATACATCCCGTTAGTTATATTGAAACTCAAATCGGGGAGTGAAGTTATAGTTGCTGCAAACTTTATATGATTTGTATCTTCTTGCGAAAACACAATTAAGGAATAGCACACTAAAACAATTACAATCAATAATTTTTTTACTGTCATATTTTTTAAAACTTGATGAACTTGGTGGCAAGCATCCCATTGTCGGAATCTACCTGAACGATGTAAACACCTTTTGGCAGGGTGCCTACATCTACCTGTGTCATGTCGCCCGAAACAGGCATCGCAAAAAGCAATTCGCCTAACACATTCAAGATTTTTACCTTGCTCATTTTTTTGCATTTGATGGTTAAGGTGTTGCTTGTCGGGTTCGGCATCAGGCTTACCTGGCATTCGAAATCCATTGTTTTTGCCGTATCCCGTTGATAGACTCGGATATAATCCACCTCCATCTGGTTGGGCATGGAAGTGCTGTTGTCAGGTGCCTTGGTGAAGGGAGTTTTATCCGTTCCGATGGCCAAGTTGACGATGATGGTTGGTCTATCGTCATCGCCCTTCGGGAAGCCTGGCTGCAAATTATAAACGCCACCATGAACGCAGCACCAGGTAACCTCTTCGCCCGACAAGGTGATGAGCCGACAGATTCGATATATCTCTGCACCGTCGATTTTATAGACGATGAAAAACGGTTCCCATTCAAAGCTGAAGACATGAAAATCGAGCGAATAGTCCATTCCATCATATCCCGAACCTGTGGCTGCCAAAAGACCATTGTCGCCCCACCTACCACAGCCCATGTGCAGATGTTTCGGGTCTTGGCAACCGAATTCGAAACAATCTATTTCGGTTCCATGCCCACCGCCAAACACCCAGAAGGCAGGCCAAAAACCCATGCCATAAGGAATCTTGCAGCGTATCTCAAACCGGCCGTACATGAATCCTTCTCTCGAATGAATCATTCCTGAAGTATAATCTCTGGTGGCAGTGTACCATGTTGTAGTTTGTCTTTTTGCAACAAGCTTCAGGGTTCCATTATTCACCACCACATTGCTATCGAGAAAAATCATTCCATTGTCTCCATGTGTTCTGCAATATTCGCAAGAATCATTACCAGTAGCTGAATAAGGAAACCAAGTGATCCACTTCGATGTGTTTAAGGTATCACCATCGAATTCATCATTAAAAACCAAAACCCAATCTTCGTTCTTGCAAATATTTCCCCCTGTGAAATCGGTAGCTTGTGGGTATGCTCTAATTATTAGGAGCATCAAAATGAATAACAATAAATAGGTTCTTTGATATTTATTCATTTTGATAATAGTATTTCTTTTCACTGGTTACATGCCAATAAAATAACAGTTGGGCAGGCAATTCAGAATCTTTGTAATCTTTGATTTTATTCCATGAAAGTACATTGCAATCAGCACCTAACAATACTATATTATCAGATGAGGTAGCCATTGTTTTTAAAGTTTGTCTTTCACAATTGTTATTGTCAAATTTGGGTTTGTCAGCGATTATGAATATGGATAGGAAAAAAATAATTCCCAATACATAAAGCGTTCTAAATTTGTTGTTGATATTATTTATTAAGAAATAAGTTGAAAGTCCATAAATGAAAATCATGCATATTGTAATTGGCATGATTGTATCGAAACGCAAGGTGTTCGGACGATAAATTTTATAGCCTCCTAGAGGCAGCAACAAAAGATAAAGCAGACAAAACAAGCCTAAAGCCTTAAAAAGTTTAAGGATGGGTTTTCCATTTTGATGGTGTCCATTATTGATGATGATTGTATTTATAATGATCGCTCCCAAAAGCAAGGATAGTCCAATCTTTTGAGTTAAGTGATTATATATTCCCAATGGCAACCTCGAATATCTTTCAATGATTGAAATTGTATGACTTGCGTTCTCGAAATTCTCAGAGCCTAATGTTCCGATATATAAGGAGTACAAACTGATAATTGTGAATAGAATAAACGTATGGAATATGAATCTTGAAAGTGGTTGTTTGTGATAGTAAACGATAAATATGGGACAAGCAATAATCACAATACCAGGAATCAATGGTCCGCTGAAAGGCAAAATGATGACTAGGAAAAGCATTAGGATTTTTGTAGGAAAGTTTATTATCGATTTATTCCTCAAAGAAAAATAAACAGGTACAAAGAACAAGACCAGCAAACAAAGCGGAATGGAATAGAAAAAGAAGTAGGTTATGGATTGGATGATTACTCCCATATATCCATCGTACCCAAACGTTTGAAACAATGGTGTAATGATAATCGCAGCTACTAATAGTTCCCTTTTAAGAACATTAAGAGTGCCACTTATTAAAGAAGCAATCAAATAAATAAAAAGGATTTTAAACAAGAGCTTAACTATTGCGCAAGAAATATAGATGCTGTCTATTGGGCTAAAATACTTTTGAATAATTAATGGAAAGGTCTGAAAATAATATGAAAATGACCAATGAGAGAAAAAGCGATTTGGGTTTGGGTAACATTCATGGCTAAAAAAAACACCGATGCCAAATGGATCGTGAAAGACCTTATCAACTCGATTTGCTCTAAGTATTCCTTCTGCCATATCCCCATCCAAATTGCAATGTAAATATTGAACAAAGGAATAACCAAAATCAATTAACAGTAAAACAAAAAGAAGTAGGGGCAAATATTTTTCAACTATTCGTTTCATTGCTTTTTTTCATGCCACAAAACTACATAATTATTATTAACCGAAAGCAATTTTCATTTCCAGGTATCGTAAAGTAAAAAGCCGCTCCAAATTAATGAAGCGGCTTTTTATGTTTATTCAGTTTTGATAATTGCCCATTTCGGGCCATCATCAAAATCTATTACCTGATGAGATTCACCGTGCCATATTTGGTGTACTTGTGCACATCGGTATAGTCCATTATCTTGTAATCTATTCGATAGACGAAGACATCTTGCTTGGCCGGTGATCCATTGACAGATCCATCCCATCCTTGGCTGATGTCGGTGGTTTCGAAAACCAGCTCGCCCCACCTGTCGAAGATATACATGTGGAAATCGAGCACGCCTTCGCAATAGGCCATGAAGTAGTCGTTGGTGCCATTTCCATTGGGTGTAAAGGCATTGGGGATAAACATGATGGGCTGGCAGAAATCGAGCACTATCTTGGTTCCTGATGCGGTGCAGCCATAGATGTCGGACACGGTAACATTGTAGCTGCCAGGTTCATAAACGATGATGTAATGTTTGGTGCTGCCTACTGGCGACCAATGGTAGGATGAAAACCCGGGAGTAGCCGCAATGGTGAGCTGGTCGCCTGGGCAAATCATGGTGTCGGGGCCAAGGCCGAGTTCTATCCTTGGGCTGATATGGACTTGAACGGTATCGTAGGCTGAGCATCCTTGGTTGGTGACTCGCACCACATAAATTCCAGATTGGCCTACCACAAGTTTTTGGTTGGTGCTGCCATCAGACCACCAGAAAGCATATCCGGTATTTCCTGCATTGAGGGTGTCGGTTTGTCCATTGCATAAGCTGATGTCGGGGCCAAGATTGACGGTAGGCATGGCCGAATAGGTAACCACAACGGTATCAGTATTTTGGCAACTGCCCACATTCACCACCACTGTGTATGTTCCAGCAGACGTTACAGTGATGGTTTGGGTATTGGCTCCCGTTGACCATGCATAGTTTGCACCATTGTTTCCAGCATTCAAGGTAATGGTTTGGCCGGAGCATAAATGAATATCCTGCCCCAAGGAAACTACCGGCAAAGGAGTGAAGGAAACGTTGATGGTGTCCTGATCGACGCATAAGCCAATGGATGCCGTTACCGAATAGGTTCCGTTTACTGTAGGGTGGATGATCTGTGTAGTTTCACCCGTTGACCATAGGAATATGGCGGTAGGATTGCCAGCATCGAGAGTAACTTGTTGCCCAATGCAAACGGTAATGTCATTGCCAAGATTTACAACTGGAGGAGCAACAAAAGTTACTGCCACGGTATCGGTATCCGAACAAATGCTGTTGCTTACAATGACCCAGTAGTTTCCTGTAGTGCTCACAGTAATGGTTTGTGTGGTGGCTCCCGTTGACCAAGAGTAGGTATCGCCAGGATTGCCTGCATCCAAGGTATAGGTGGTGCCACACAAGGAAGTATCATGTCCAAGATTGACAATGGGAACAACATGGAAGGTAAGTGCCACGGTATCGGTATCCCTGCAACCTGCCAAATCGGCAATGACCCAGAAAGTTCCTGTAATTACAGGGCTTATTGTTTGTGTGGTGGCTCCAGTTGACCAAACATATAATGCCCCAGCATTACCAGCATCCAAAAGGATGGTTTGTCCATTACAAAGATTGGTGTCGTTACCTAAATTGACAACTGGCAAAGGATTGAATGTAACCGCAATGGTATCGGTATCGGCACAAACAGTATAGTTTACATTGACCCAATATGTCCCGGTTGTACTGACAGTAATGGTTTCCGTAGTGGCTCCCGTTGACCAAAGATAAGTGGCACCTGGATTGCCGGCATCAAGTGTAAGGGTATTGCCGGCACATAGGGTGGTGTCATTTCCAAGATTTACATGAGGCGATGGATGGATGACCACTTGATTGACCACCGTGTCTATATTGCCGGATGAGTCAACTACAATAAGCGTGACATTATATGTGCCGGCAGTATTATAAAGATGTGCAGAATTCCACAGATGTGAACTGTCATTGGCACCAGAAGGAGGATCGCCAAAGAACCAGCGTGAACTGGCAATATGACTTGTTGAACCATTGGTGAAATGCGTTGAATCGCCCACACATGGACTGTTTTCTGTAAAGGCAGCTGTAACTATCTGACATGGATTGAAATCATAGTTATAGTTGGGTAAGCTTAACTGACCGGTAGGTCCACCAAGTGGAATGCTGCTGTTTACATAATTGCAACCCGTTCCTGCCACATTCGGCAAGTTGATGACCGCAAGACTTCCAACCATATATTCGCTCAAATAGATTCTACAATCTTTTCCCAACTGCATTGGTCCGGTCCATGTTGTGGACGTTCCCAATGAAACTCTTGAAGCGTTCAAAGCGGCAGCATTTGCAGCATTGGCATTGTATTGATAAACTTGAGTGGGGTTGCTCGAGTGGCAGTATAATCTCGTATCATCAATGGAAAATTGAACACCATAAGAATAGGATACACCGGTAATCGTCATGGCATTGGAAACTGTTCCGGTGGCATTATTGAAATCAAATAACTCGACACAATTGTTATATCGCGATGCTTTAGCCAATTTGGTTCCTGAATGGTTGGGTTGGCAGTAGCCGATTTGATTGCCTCCAGAGGTTATTGAAATTCCTAATGATGACCCTACATAGGTTGCACTGACGCCGGCAGCAGATAAGGTATATGCCCTGAAAGTATTGGTGTTAATTTCGTGAGAGATAATCCAATAATCCGTACCGTTCGCTTTCTTAACGCAGCATTGCTGTTCGGATGCTGGTGAGTACATCAAGGTGTTTTTACTGATGGCAATAACATCTCCCAATCCGGCTGCAAGGGTCATGTCAACTATGCTATAACGGATTCCATTTCCTGTACCATCTTGGTCAGCAGTGAAAATATAATAGAGTGTAGTGCTGCCTGGCTTGGGAACTATCAATGATGATTGCGAACTTTGTACTGTTCCTCCCATCAATCCGAATCCATTCGGCATCTGAACATGATTTCGGTTCCAAACTAATCTCCCATCAGTATAAAACAACAGATTGCCGGTAGCTGCATCGCTGATGGTTGCTCCGCCTTCTGTTCCAGCAAACTGCCCACCAAGAGCGGGAACAGGACCTCCACTGTTAAAGTTCAAACCTGCATTGTTGCCAAAATACCAAAAATTCCATTGGTTTTGTCCATTGGCCAGATTGCATGCCAACAAAGAAAAGATAAGTATTAATCGAAAGTATAATTTGTTCATGTTATTCAGTATAAATTTCAAGATGTAAAATTAATAAATAAAATCGATATTGCCAAATTACTTTTGTTAAAATCACGTTGTTCACTTCAATTTATTCATCTTCGTTTTTCTCAAGATAGACATATTCACCCTCCAGAAGTTGACTATTTTGAAAAGAAAACTTTTTGTGATTTTCTTCTTGTACCGTAGTGCAGCAATATCCAACTCCAAGCCATCCAAATAATTCTGATAGGCAATTGTCATCCGTTCGTTTTCTGCTATCGCGTTATCATGTTCGGTTCTTAATTTGTTCAAGGCAGCCTTGGTTTTAACGATGTGCTGAACATGAGAACGTGACTTCCTTATAGCTTTGTCCATATCCTTGTTTTCAATGATGTTTTCATAATATGCCATCAACGATTCATCATCCATATTAGGGGCATCCGATTCAAAATTCAAATAGCAAGAGTCACAATAAAACTGAAGATAAGTATGGCCATCCTCAAGCATGATTTCCCCTACAGGTTTAAGATTCAGGTGGTTTTTGCATTCCGGACAAATCACT
>CAIWCG010000274.1 GCA_903911135.1 uncultured Bacteroidota bacterium | reverse complement strand
GGATGTTCTCACGCAACGAGGGGATGTTCTCACCGAACGAGGGGATGTTCTCACCGAGCGAGGGGATGTTCTCACCGAACGAGGGGATGTTCTCACGCAACGAGGGGATGTTCTCACCGAACGAGGGGATGTTCTCACCGAACGAGGGGATGTTCTCATGCAACGAGGGGATGTTCTCACGCAACGAGGGGATGTTCTCACGCAACGAGGGGATGAAAAAATCTTGCTTGCTGAAAGTTGGTTCGAGCAACCTGCCGTCAAAACATAGCCCAGATAGTAGCGGCAGCCCGCTGCTTGGTGTCGGTATTGGGAATGCAGCGGCTACAGCGGATAGCGGGACGTAGATGGGACGAGTGGAGGACATAGGCTTCAAAAAAATCATTAAATGGTTCTATTTAGCCACAAAAAACCATGAAATGAGGGAATCGCAGGATATGCACTGGGATTTTTTCTAATGCTTGATTTGGGATTGAGGCGGATGAATGATGGGAATTAACCTAAATTTGCCTTCATAAAAATCAAAAAATGGATTTATCATACATCATAAACCAGCTTGGCGAAGACCGTGAGGAGTATTTTAATGCCGTCAGTCCGCCTGTCATCCAAACCAGTAATTTTGCCTTCAGGACTGTGGCCGAAATGGCCGAGGCCTTTACCGACGAGAAGAAATATCGGCTTTATACCCGCGGCAATAACCCGACTACGGAGATGCTGGCGAAGAAAATTGCGGCCTTGGAGAAGACGGAAGATTGCCTTGTGCTGTCGAGTGGCGCTTCGGCGATAACGCTTGCGGTGCTATCGCAGGTAAAGGCTGGCGACCATGTCGTTTGCGTGATGCATCCGTATAGTTGGGCGCATCATCTGTTGACGGAAATCATGCCACGGTTTAATGTGGAAACTACCTTTGTGGATGGTACCGACATCAGGAATTTTGAGGCGGCCATAAAGCCGAATACGAAGGTGATTTATCTGGAAAGCCCCACTACCATGTATTTTGAATTGCAGGATTTGACGGCTGTAAATGCCCTTGCGAAGAAACATGGCATCGTAACGATAATTGACAACAGCTATAGCTCGCCATTGGGGCAAAATCCGGCTGAATATGGGATAGACATTGTGCTGCATTCGGCCACCAAATACATCAATGGCCATAGCGATGTGGTGGCAGGAGTGCTTTGTGCGTCGAATGAAATCATCAAGAAAATCTATTCCAGCGAGTTCCTGAATTTCGGCACTGTAGCAGCACCTTGGAGTTCCTGGCTGATGATACGTGCCTTGCGAACTTTGCCCTTGAGAATCAAACAGTCATCTGAAAGCACTCAACGCATAATAGAGTTCCTAAGCCATCACCCAAAAGTGAAGAAAGTGCATTATCCGCATCATGAATCGCATCCGCAATATCAGCTCGCCAAGAAACAGATGAAAATTCCGATGGGCATGTTTTCCATAGAGCTGAATACTGACAGCAAAGAAAAGGTGGTGCAGTTTTGCGAGTCGTTGAAATATTTTCTGATGGCCGTTAGCTGGGGTGGCCATGAATCGTTGATCATTCCTGCCATTGCTTTCCGCGAAGGAAGCGAGTTGCCGTTCAATTTCATCAGGTTTTATATCGGCTTGGAGGAGGCTGAAATATTGTTAAATGATATTAAAAGTGCCTTGGAGTTGGTATAAGTGGTATGTGGTTTGCTTTATCCAAAGTGAACCTTTTATACAATGAAAAACATGTGGACCTATAGAAAATTCGGGTTAAAAACTGTGGCAATCTGCCAAAATTTCATACAATGTTTTGGTGTTTTAAATCCATTTTGTATTTTTACGCCCTTAAATCTTAAGAAAAAATATAAATAACATATAAAATGAAAGCTAAAAAAGTACTAGGAATCGTAATGTCAGCAGCTATTTTGGGTTTAGCGCTATTTGTTACAGGAGGATTACTACTAAAGAAAAACAAATCCAATTCTATTGCTAAAGAAACCGAAGGCATAGAAAAAGAAGAAGCCGGTGGGCAGTTCGAGTATTTCTGGAAAAGAAGAGTGAATCCCACTACAGGTATCATTGACTTCAATGATGTGGTGGCAGCAAGACAACAAGCAGCAGCCATGGCAGCAAGCAAAAGTGCAGACAGGACCAAATCAGGCTTGAACCTTCAATGGGAAAACCTTGGACCAGACAACGTAGGCGGAAGAACCCGTGCCATTTGTATTGACAGAAGCAATGTTGATCATATGTATGCTGGCGGAGTTTCTGGTGGTTTATGGCAATCATATGACCACGGACAAACTTGGACTATCTATGATAACCACATGGCAAACATGATTATCAGTTGCATCACACAAGCTGCCAATGGAGATGTATATGTAGGAACCGGTGAGGGTACCCCTTTCACGTTTGCAAGTGGAATATTAGCTGGTGGTTTCCAAGGAAACGGTATATATAAATCTACCGACCATGGCGCTACATTCAATTTGCTGCCATCAACTGCAAATCAAGCACCTTTCTCTTTTGTTCAGCAGCTCGGTGCTGATCCAACAAATGCAAATAAGATTTATGCTGCAACTGCACAAGGATTGAGAGTTTCATATGATGGTGGAGATCATTGGTACGTCGGTGTTCGATTCAATGGTGCGACAGGTGTTCTACAAACAGGTAATTCATCTGTAGTTCGTGTAGGCAGTGATGGTACGGTAATTTGTGCAATAGGAAGCCAATTATATAAATCGAATAATGGTGATACTTCTACCTATAATAGATTGACAAATATTTCCACTACAGGTGTGGGCAGAGTTGAAGTAGCAATTTCTCCATCTAATCCTAATGTGATGTATGCAGCTCTTGCAAGTAGTGCTACCAATGGCTTGTCAAATATTATCCGTTCTACTGACAAATTTGCCTCTTACACTATCATTGGTCCTGGTGGTGGTTCTTTTGAACCTTTTGGAAATCAAGCCAGCTATGATATGTGCATTGCTGTGGCACCAAATAATCCTGACAGAATTATAGTTGGTGGTTTAGTAACTTATCGATGGGACTTGAATGGTAATTGGACACAAATCAGCGGTGGAAACTTCAATACTTATGTTCACGCAGACCAGCATTGCATTATTTTCAATCCAAATGATGCAAATAATTTCTTCATCGGATGCGATGGTGGTATTTATGAATCGAAAGACCAAGGTACTACTTTCACCGGAGTTTATGGCCAAAATAAGAAATATACAACTACACAGTTTTATTCCATGTTCCCATCTCCACTTCCTCCCGTTGGGGGCTTCACCACTGTAATTGGAGGAACACAGGATAATGGCTGCTTGACCATTAACAATACCGGTAACAATCCTCAAGATGCAGCAACTCTATATGGTGCAAATGGAAATGGCGATGGTTTCTTCACTGCCATCTCCACTTACAATCCTTCCGCTTTTTTCTTTGAAGCACAATATGGAGTTTTGTATCGTTCTTCCAATGCTGGAAACGGTGCAGGTTCCTTGTTCTATGATAGTCATGTTACTGGTTCAGGTGGCGCAAATTGTTTCCCAAGTTTCAGCAATCCTTGCTTTGCACCTTTCTCCATGCCATTCCTGCTTTGGGAAAATCTTAACCCATCCTTACCTATGGATACTTCTTTCTTCGTTGGGCTAGGCAGCAGTGTATGGATGACCAAGTCAGCTTTGAATTTCTCTGTTAGTCCTAAGTGGTATGAAATAGCCAGCTCCGCAAAAATTCAAGGTGCTGGCTCTTGCATGGCCATCACCAGTGACGGTAAAACATTGTTTTATGGTACTGATGTAGGCAAAGTTTATAGGATATCTGGTCTTGATTATATCACCAACAATCTCGATACTTCCGGCAGTAATTATAACATGTCTGCCATTAGCACTCCGGTTACAGTAAAGTTGATTTACTCCAGTGGACAATTACCAACAAGCATTTCAGTTGATCCAAACGACAACAATCATGTAATCATCACTTTGGGTAATTACACCAACGGCAATCACGTCCGAAACACCGTCAATGTATTGGCAACTAACCCTACCTTCACCGATATTACTCACAATCTCCCTACTACTATGCCAGTTTACGCATCCTTGATAGACAAATGGAATTCGAACCGCATCCTAGTCGGAACAGAACTCGGTGTATATACCTCACTTGATGCAGGTGCCACATGGGTTACTGACAATAACGGCATGTCGCTCAATCCGGTTTCCATGCTGCGCCAAGTTTCCCAATACACCAATGGCCAGTTCGCCAATGATATCTATGCCTCCACCTATGGCCGCGGAATTTACAAAACCACTACCCTTACCGGTTTCCCAACTACTCAAACAGCCTCGAAACTGCAAGTTAGCGTATATCCGAACCCAGCCAACGACATCACCAATGTGAGCTATTCCATCAGCAGCAATGCCAATGTAACGATGGAAATATACAACATCAGCGGCCAAAAGGTCATCACACAAAACCTCGGCATTCAAACCGTGGGCAACCACACCGTTCCTGTCAGCGTGGCCACATTGCCATCAGGAACGTATATCATGAACCTCACCATCGGCGACACCAAATCAGCCTCCAGGTTCATCATTCAAAGATAAAATCCTATTCCTACAAAACGGATTGTCCCGGTGCCCAACAGCATCGGGACTTTTTTTGCCCTTCTAATTCATAATTTCTTTTGGGGGCGCCCCCTTTCTGCAGCCAAGGGAGAAAAGGCTGCAGAAAGCGGTCGGGGTATTCCGTGGGTCGCTATCGCTCCGTTTTTGCCGCCACCAACAAACGCAAGACAAAGGCGGCAAAGAACCGCCTTCGGCGCCACTCCACTCCCTCGCCCAAGTGCTTCGACCCAACTCCAGTTCCTACACAAACCTATCAGATGTGAGTCCACATCTCCAAAATGTGACGCTACATCTCCAAGATGTGACGCTACATCTCCAAGATGTGACGCTACATCTCCAAGATGTGACGCTGCATTTCCAAGATGTGACGCTACATCTCCAAGATGTGACGCTACATCTCCAAGATGTGACGCTACATCTCCAAGATGTGACGCTACATCTCCAAGATGTGACGCTGCATTT